>JALSOU010000026.1 GCA_026986305.1 Thermoplasmata archaeon
CACCAGCTTGCTAAGTGGTCCGATGCCGATATAGTGGTGTATGTCGGCTGCGGTGAGAGGGGGAATGAGATGACGGATGTTCTCAGGGAATTTCCGGAACTGGTTGATCCGAGAACAGGAAAACCTCTTATGAACAGGACCATACTCATAGCCAACACATCAAACATGCCTGTGGCTGCTAGAGAGGCATCTGTTTACACGGGAATAACCCTAGCTGAGTATTACAGGGATATGGGATACAATGTTGCGCTCATGGCTGATTCCACATCTAGATGGGCTGAGGCCATGAGAGAGATTTCAGGAAGGCTTGAGGAGATGCCGGGTGAAGAGGGATATCCAGCATATCTCGCCTCAAAATTAGCTGCTTTCTATGAAAGGGCAGGAAAGGCCCAGCTAACCGGCAGTGAGGATAAGGTTGCATCCATATCTGTCATAGGTGCAGTCAGCCCTCCGGGAGGAGATCTCTCAGAACCGGTTACGCAGAACACACTGCGTATAGTGAAGGTATTCTGGGCTCTTGATACTGCCCTTAAAGAAAGGAGGCACTTCCCATCAATAAACTGGCTGCGCTCCTATTCTCTCTATCTGGATGCCGTGAAGGAATGGTGGTCAAAGGAGGTTGGAAAGGACTGGCTTGACCTCAGGAATAAAGCAATGGCTCTCCTTCAGAAGGAGGCTGAGCTTCAGGAGATCGTGCAGCTGGTCGGTCCAGATGCCCTCCCACCATCAGAGCAGGCCATACTTGAAGCTGCGAGGGTAATCAGGGAGGACTTCCTCCAGCAGAACGCCTTCCATGAAGTTGATACCTACTGCCCGCCGAAGAAGCAGTACCTGATGCTGAGCATAATGCTTGAATTCCACGACCTGATAATGGATGCTGTGAGAAAAGGGGTGGATATAAGGAAGATAAAGGCTCTGAAGTGCAAAGGGGACATAGCGCAGATGGCTAGGATATCAAATGAGACCTATGAGAAGGAGTTCGCTGAGATAGAGGTGAGAATGAGGGACGAGATAGGAAAGCTGGTGAAGGAGGTAAGCGAATGAGCGAAAAAGACATGGAGTACAGGACGGTCAGGGAGATAAGCGGACCTCTCGTGGTTGTTGAGAATGTTTATGGGGTTGCATACGGTGAAGTGGTGAAGATTAAGGGCTCCGATGGAAGGGAAAGGCTCGGACAGGTGCTTGAAGCCAGAGAAGGCATGGCTATTCTTCAGGTCTTTGAAGGGACAAGCGGCCTTGATACTGAGAACACAACGGTTAGATTCACAGGAGACACCATGAAGATAGGTCTATCCACAGAGATGCTTGGAAGGGTATTTGACGGCTCTGGTAAGCCTATTGACGGTGGTCCTGAGATAATACCTGAAGTCAGGAGAGATATAAACGGGGCTCCGATAAACCCCTCTGCGAGGGAGTTTCCGAGGGAGTTCATACAGACTGGCATATCAACAATAGATGGGATGAACACCCTTGTCAGGGGTCAGAAGCTTCCCATATTCTCAGCGTCGGGATTGCCTCACAATGAGCTTGCCGCACAGATTGCCAGACAGGCCAAGGTTCTTGGAGAGAAAGAGGAGTTCGCCGTGGTCTTCGTTGCCATGGGAATAACCGCTGAGGAAGCGAACTTCTTCAGAAAGGATTTTGAAAGAACCGGAGCGCTTGAAAGGTCAGTCCTGTTCCTCAACCTCGCAGATGACCCTGCAATTGAGAGGATTATCGCACCAAGAATGGGCCTAACAACTGCAGAATATCTGGCATTTGACAAAGGGATGCATGTACTTGTCATACTCACGGATATGACAAATTACTGCGAGGCCCTTAGAGAGATAAGCGCTGCAAGAGAAGAGGTCCCAGGAAGAAGAGGATATCCAGGATACATGTACACAGACCTAGCCAGCATATATGAGAGGGCAGGAAGAATACATGGAAAGCAGGGAACAATAACTCAGATTCCTATACTCACCATGCCTGACGACGACATGACCCACCCGATACCTGACCTCACAGGATACATCACGGAAGGGCAGATAGTTCTTTCAAGAGAGCTGCACAGGAAGGGAATATACCCGCCTGTTACAGTGGGTGCATGCCTTTCCAGATTGATGCAGCATGGAATCGGTAAGGGAAGGACAAGGGAGGATCATGCTGATGTTGCCAGCCAACTATATGCAGCATATGCAGAGGGAAACGACCTGAGGAACCTAGTGGCTGTGGTGGGTGAAGAAGCCCTTACTGAGAGGGACAAGAAGTTTCTGGAGTTTGCAGACATATTTGAAAAAAGGTTCGTTGCTCAGGGAAAGGACGAGGACAGGAGCATAGGGGACACCCTGAATCTGGCATGGGAAATACTGACCATACTTCCAAAAGAGGAGCTAAAAAGGATAAGGAAGGAGTGGATAGAGAAGTACTATCCGAAATAAATCACTTAATACAATAAACCCCTTATTTTGACATTTTACTTTGCGCTCTTCGCCTTTAACGACTCCTCCCATGCCATCAATTCCTTCTCTTTTTCTATGAATTTTAGCTCCAGAGCATCCATCTCCTTCTTTCTTCTCAGTGTTTCTTCCTCCAGCTTTTTGAGCTCTTCAACCCTCTTTATCATGCTCTGCTTCATATCCTCTATCTTCTCCCTCTCAGCCTTTAAGGCAGCCTCTTTTCTGGAAAGCTCAGTGTACATGGCAGTTATCTCAGCCTCCTTGTCCATAACCTGCTTTCTTATGGCGTTTATCTCCTCCTCCTTTCTATCAAGTTCAGCCTTTCTTATCCTTATCCTTTCGTATTCTTCCTTTATCTCCTCCTCCTTCTGCCTTAGCTCCTCCTGTTTCTGCTCTATAGCCAGCATCTGATTTCTTAGCTCCTGCTCCACCATATCTAGAGAAGATCTTTCCTGACTCAGCATCTCTTCCTTTTCCTGAAGCTCCTCCCTTAGGGATTCCAGCTCCTGCTCCCTCACCCTTATGCTGCTCTCCCTGTTGCTCAGCTCGTTTTCAAGCTCCGAAAGCCTTTCTTCCTTCTCTTTTAGCTCGTTTTCCTTCTTTTCTAGGATTTCCTTTAGTGGAATAAGCTCCTCTTCCAGCCTTTTCACCTCAGACTCTCTTTCCCTGAGTTCAAGCGCTCTGGATTCCATCTCCTTTTCAAGCTCTTCAACCTTAAGTTTTCTATTCTCTATCTCCTCTTCCAGGGATTTGAGTTCCTCTTCCTTTGCCCTCAATTTCCCCTCCTTTTCCTCAATCTCGCGGTCAATGGACTCTATGCGCTCCCTTATCTCCTTTACCTCTTCCTCTCTCTTTTTAAGGTCCTCTTCCAGAGCTTCAAGCCTTCTTTCCTTCGCCTCAATCTCAGCCTTTTTCTCCTCTATCTCCCTCTGAGCCTGCATTATCTCCTCTGCTCTCCTGTTCAGCATCTCTCTGACTTCCCCGATTTTCTCCTCTTCAGACCTTATTTTTCCCTCTCTTTCAGCCAGCTCCCTTTCCTTCTCTTTAACAGCCTCAAGTTTCTTTTTGTATTCCCTTATGAGCGCTCTGTACTCCCTTGGAATCTCTTTTTTCCCCTCTTTTTCGTGGAAAAGCCCGGAAAACAGCCCTTTTTTTCTGGCAGGTCTCCTTTCAGTCTTTTCAGGCCTGCTTACCTTTTTATGCTCCTTCCGTTTCTCCTCCTTTATAACCTCATGATCTCTTTTTTTTCCTTTCTCCACAGCTTTTTCACCACCTAAAAACTCCATTTCCTCTCCAGTTCCTTTCTTTTCTGAATTATGAGGGGAGGGAGAGCTTTCTCCAACTTCAATATCTGGTTTCTCATGTATCGGAAAGCCGCAAACAGGGCATTCATCAGCGCCTGCCTCTACCTCACAGCCACAGTTTGGACATACGAATACGCTTTCATTCTGCACTTCGTCTCCATCATGTTCCATCTGTTCACCGATGACGATAAAATGTGTTACATGCATATATAGTTTGCCATAGGATTACCAAGTCCTCAGTTTTTCAATTCTCTCCTCTATCTCGTCTTCCACCAGACCAGAAAGCGGGCAGAAAACAGGCTTTTTCATGGTGCTAAGGCATTCCTCCATGTGCCCTGTGGAAATCCCTAAAACATCGTCCCTTTCCAGGATCTCATCGATACTCTGATTTACAGGTATAGCGCCCCATTTCTCGGCCATTTCTCTGATTTTATCCCCTGTTTCTTCCGGAAATAGCACATCGCAACCTCTCTTCATCATCATCCACGCTGCCAGCACATCTTTTTCATCCCTCATAAATGCCCCTATGGTTCCCTGAGTTCCAAGAGGCATGCCTCCGACGCCTTTAATCTTCTCAAAGAACACGAAAGATTTTGAGTTTCTCACCTCAATATGCACCTCAAAGTCGGGTTTTTTGAGGTCTACTCTAAGATCACTGCATTTATCAAGTATCCTCTCACCGACATAGGCGGCCAGCTCCTGACTGGTATAATCATGATCGCCGGTTCTTCTCGCCCTTACCGCAAAGCTGCCTTTTCTGCATGGAAATGTGGACAGCACGAGAGACGCTATATTCTCCATGTTCGAGTCCGTCATCTCAGCCCAGCTTACAGAGACAACACCAAAAACCCTTTTTACAGCATCTATAGACCTTTTATCCTCTGTAAACACATAGACTCTCCCCCGCTCTGTTTCCACATACCCCTCAATATCAGCGTTGAGGAGAGCATCCTGAATATTCCTGACCAAGGTGTCTACAAATCTCCGCCTCACAGAATGGGATTTGAGGGAGATCTCCCCGTATCTGACTATTAGCACAGACATGTTTACGACTTCATTATGGCTCCGATGAACGCCAGAAGTGCAGCACCTGCTCCTATTATCGCGGCAAGCACATATACTATTGGAGGCACTATGAAGCTAAGAAATGTCCCACCAGACTGCGGGTAAAGAGGGCCGTAATAGC
>JALSOU010000027.1 GCA_026986305.1 Thermoplasmata archaeon
CCTCTTTGTAGGCTCCCTCTCCGAGAGATTTCTTTCGTCCTTAACTTCCATACCTGCAAAGATCTTCTCTCCAAGGTAAAGGCTCAGGATATTGTCCGGTTTTTCAAGGTCTATTTTCCTCTCCTTCGCCAATATTCCCCCTATCTTTCTTTCAACATCCCTTCTGTTCCCCTCAAAATCCCCGTATTTCCACGCCCTGACCGCGAAGCTACCATCAGGAAGCTCGAATCTTTTTATGCTTTCAATAACCTCATCCATATTCCCCTCAGCTATGAAATCAGAGGATTTTCTGGCATATCCCATTCTTTGAAAAACATAAGGAGCGTTTTTCCCCTCTATAACGGCTATTCTGCTGAAAACCTCGGTTATTCTCACATTTTCTGCATGAGAAGCTCCTTTCAGCTCTGCAAGGGGCAATGATGGGTGCTCTCCTGAAAGCCAGATTATCTGCTTCACAGCCCAGAAAAGTCCAGGAGGTTTTTATGGTTTGGTTTGCGCTTTAAGATACATGATCTATTGATAAGGCAATTTAAATATCTTTAGATTTTTTCAGGATTCAATACCTTAAAACCTTCAATTTCAGCGGCATTAAGCAGTTCTTTATCGGAAGAAATGAAAATAATTTCTTTATTAAGATAAGATTTAATAATAACCGCAGTGGCTAAGTGTATGGCATCCAAGCTTCTTATATTGTGTGTTAAAACCATTTTCATGGAAGTTGTTACTACCTCATCATCTATTGGAATTATCGATAAATTTTCACTTACTTCCATAAGAACTCCCTTCATCACTTTTGAATATGAAGATCCTAATTCTTTTTTGTGTCTTGTAATTGCAGACACTGCCTCTAAAACTCCGAGATATGATATGAAAGCATCGCTTTTTCTTACCAGTATCTCTTCAAATAATTGATTCACTTTTTCAGTCCCCATCTCCCGGTGATATCTCTTTATCAACGCTGAGGTATCTAAATAATATATGTTCATAGTCTTTCCCTATCCTTTATTATTTCATCCGAAATGTTAACTTTTATTGATTTAGTTAGTTCTATTATTTTTCTGCTTTCTATTTCGTCATTGTCAAGACCGTAAATTAACTCCATAATTTGTTCTCTTATTTTTTCTTCTTTCATGCGAAATGCGCCTATACCTATCAGATATTCTATATCCCCTGTTTCTTCTATATCTTCCATAATTTCAACTATCGCTTCCTTCTATTTTAATCTTTCTTATATCCTCTTGCTAAGAATCATTTATCGCTCCATTCAGATTTTCTTAGAATGGCGGATAAGGTATAATATACTTTCCCTTAATAGTTTTTCCTAAAGAAGAATTCCGATTTTCCGGGTTTTCCGCTGGGGAAAAGCCATAGTGGGCCCGCCCGGATTTAAGAACGGCTTTTCTTAGGAAGAAACCCCGAAAAGAAGCAGGCAATTTCATAGCTTTAGAGATAAAGTGGGCCTACATGATTTAAGAAATACCCTTTATAAAAGTTCATCCCGAAAAAACTTTCGAACGAGCAGGCGAACCCGAGTTTCTTTCTCATCCGGTGTCTTTCTTTGGAGGGTGAGCCAGCGCAGTGAGAATAAAGAAAGAGCCCGAGTGGGCCCAGCCGGATTTGAACCGGCGACCTCCCGCGTGTGAGGCGGACGTCATAACCACTAGACCATGGGCCCAGTTGAATGGCTTTGAGGCAAATATGTGGTAGTTTTGAACGGGGGCGAATTTCTTTAAGGATAAAAGTCTTTTGATGGGTAAGATTGATATAGGGAGCCCTATGGCATCCTGTGCTCTTAGGAATAATCCTCGTCATATCCGCCTCAGTAATGTGGGGTCTTTCAAACATATTACTCAAAAGAAGCATAGGGAAGGGCATGTCTCCGGAATCCGCCAATGCAGTTCAAACAGGGTTCAGCGCTCTCTTTATGGTTGCGATATGGATTTTCACCATATGCTCAGGATTCATAGCTTTCTCCATCCCAGATTTCTGGCCACTTATCTACCTTCTCGCTGGAACTCTGATAGGTCTTGCCCTCGGAACCACTATATACCTACATGGGCTTAAGCTGGTTGATGCATCTCTCGCATCTCCGCTCTCATCCACAAGCCCGTTTTTCGTGATACTCATGGCAACGCTCTTTTTAGGCGAAAATATCAACGCCTTCCTTTTGCTGGGAGCGCTCTCCGTTTTCTCAGGCATAATCCTCCTCGGCCGCAGGGAAGGCAAGAAGAGCTCCAGAAGAAAAGGCATATTTCTGGTATCCATAGCCCCTGTTTTCTGGGCGATGACCATAATATTTTACAGGTTGGCGCTAAAATACATGGACATATACACAGCCAATGCCATAAGGATGAGCGCCCTCGGATTAACCATGTGCATATATGTGAGATTCAAAGGGATAAAATGCTTCCCTGAGAGGAGCGCTCTCTACGACTCCGCCTTGGCGGGTCTATTCAACTATGTCCTCGGAGGCACTGTTTTTCTTTTCGGCCTAACTATGATAGGGGCATCCAGAGCTTCCGCCCTTTCTTCGGGGACTCCGTTCTTCACAATGCTCTTCGCCTCCATGTTTTTGAAGGAAAGGATAAAGAGCAGCTATCTGTACGGCGGAGCGCTGGTGGTTTTCGGCCTTATTCTGATCTCACTCTCTTGATGCCATCTTTCTTATGAAATACCTGTGACCCATATATTCCACAGATATGATCTTCTCTTCTTTCAGAAGTTTTTCCACCAGATTCCAGTCTCTTCCAGACCTCCTCAGAAATTCATGGAGCGCTTCTTCCCTCATGGGATGCACCGAGACTATTGCGAGTATATCGCTTTGAGGATCTCCGCTCGTCTTAAAATCGTTCCCTTCATAGCTTATGAGGAGTTCCACCCTCTTTCCCAGCGCATCGGTAAACTTCTGAAAAACACTGTTGATCACATCTTCCTCAGGTGCCTTCACCCAGCTTTCTGCAGGTGGTCTTGTGGGTACTGAGATATACGATATTTCAGGGGATATCTCCCTCAAAAAATCCGCAATTTTTTCAGCCTCTTTCCCGTAGTCTATCCCACTTACAAGCATCGTCTCGGTCATCATCTTTCCGCTGTATTCCGAGGAAAAATCCCTTATTCCATCCAGAATTCTGTGAATTTTTAACTTTTCGTGGGGTCTATCCATCTTTTTCCAGAGACTCTCGGATACAGCATCTACTTTCAGAGACACTGCATCAAATTTATAGAGATCTTCTCTCACATCTTCCATCCATAGAAGAGATGAGTTGCTTATTATCGCAGTTTTTATCCCTGTTTCCTTCAGATCTTCCGCCTCTTTCCCCAAATCAATATCCAGAGTCGGCTCTCCGTCAGGAACAAATGTCAGATAATCCGATTTTATGCCCTCTTTTTCAAGGACCCTTAGTTTTTCATACACTTCACCCACCACTCGGTCTTTTCCATAATAGTGCCTGCGCTCCACGCTTTTTACTATGGTTTCCCCTATCTGGCAATAAACACAGCCGTAGGTGCATATCTTTGGAGGTATGTTGTTTATTCCCAGACTGCTTCCAAAGCGTCTGGAGGGCACGGGACCGAAGGCTATCACACAGACAATATCAGATCACAGGGCTTAAAGATTGTGGCGAAAGAAATATTTATAACATTTGATTATATTATGAAATCCGAAAAACTTGTAAAGTTAAACCCATCTTAAAGCGCAGGAGGAACAAAAATGATAAAATATAGAAAAATCCTCGGCTCTGCATTCGTCGTTGCCATGCTCACCATAGTGCTTTTTTCTACACCCGGTCAATCCTTTGATCAGGCAAGAGAGAGGGTCACTACAGGCCCATCAATACCTTCAGGCTGGACTCTGAGGGCTGTGGCATGGGATGCAAACAACTATAGCTATGCTGTAGCCGTGGGAAACGATTCAGACAACAACGGTCTCATCAAGAAATACAATCCTGAGACAGGTAATTGGGAGAATCTTCTCACAAGGGCTAACTCCGTATTCTATGATGTGATATTTGGTGAGATGGACGATACTTTTTATGTGGTGGGTTCAGATCTCTCGAGCAATCCCCCCAAAGCTTTTGTAATAGAGGAGGAAAAGGTAAACAGCCCGAATCATTCCCATAACTTCCTTCTCCTAAGTGACGAGTTTGCTACAGAGCTCTATGGAGTTACCTTGGATGATTCTCATTCAAATCCATATCTTGTGGTTGTGGGCGATGACAGCTCCACTAGTACTGGAGTAATAGCGTATTATGATGGCTCTACATGGAACTATAACCATACAAACACCAACGATGCTTTGTACTCGGTTGCATGGGATTATGACACAAGCTCAACTCAGACAATATTTGCAGTAGGTGAAAACACATATACTGGGAAGGCGGTTGCTTATGCTTACGATTACTCAAATATATATAGCCTATCAGTTCCCGGAGATGCAAAGATCTTTGGAAGCATATCTTGGATGCCGGGATCGCCTGATAAATATGCTGTTGTGGCAGGTAAAGATACAAGCGGATATGGAATGGCATGGATTTTGCATCATGACGGCACATTCAGCCGTATGAAAGGAATAAAACAAGGAAACCCCCTTCTTGTGGATGTTAGCTGGGGATTTGGTAGTACAGGACACATGGCCACGATAGTGGGTTTCTCAGGCTCCATATATGTTCATTACGAAGATACGGACTATGCTGTGGATTGGTCTGACCCATCTTTCACCAGCGATATTTATGGAGTATCTATCAAGGAGCCGGGCAGCCCGGGTTATGCACTCGGTGTAGGCACAGGCTCCTCACCCATAATCTCCTACCAAGTCTCGGATAGTAGCACACAGATAAGCGTTGATACAGTCTATCCGCACCTCAACAAAATAGACCTCAGAAACTCGGATGGAACAAGCATGCTCAACAAACAGCTTGATGTTG
>JALSOU010000028.1 GCA_026986305.1 Thermoplasmata archaeon
CATCTTCCTTGAACTTTAAAGGTTCCCTGAGTTTTTCCAGCTCATCTTCCTTGAACTTCAGCTCCTCTTTAAGGCGCTGTATCTCCTTCTCCCTTATCTCCAGCTCCTTTTCCTTGGCTTTGAGCTGCCTTTCCTTCTCTATGAGCTTCTTCTTCGCTTCAGGTATGTCCTTCCATTTCTCAGCATCTTTCAATATATCCTCACTTGTCAGGGCTTTCAGCTTCTCTATCTCCGTCTCAAGCTTCTTAATCTTGTCAAGATACTCTTCCTCTTTCTTTTTGAACTCCTCTTCTTTTTCTTTTAATTCCGCCTCAAACTGATTTCTGAGGTTCTCAACCCTCTCCTCGCTAGCTTCAGCAGTTATCTGAGTAATCTTGTCTTGAAGAAGTTTAAGCTCTTCCTCTTTCTGTTTAAGTTCTGCCTCTTTTTCTATCAGCTCAAGCTCCCTTTCCTTGGCGGCTTTTTCATCCTCAGGCATATTTTCCTTAAGAGCCTCTATCTCCTGCTCCTTTGCCTTTAACTGTAGCTGCAACCATTTCTTTGACTGCTCCGCAGCTTCCAGTTTGGCTTTTAATTCCCTTACTCCCTCGGACTTAATCTTCTTTTGCAGCTGTTTTATGTATTTTATCAGGGCTACACTGCTTTTCTTGAGCTTCTCTATCTCAACTTTCAGCTCCTTTATCTCCCTGTCCTTCTTTTTAAGCTCAACTTTCAGAGTTTCCCTTTCATCTAGGATCTTTTGAGGGTCAAAGCCCTCCTTTGCAAATTCTTTGAGCTCCTGCTGAAGTATGTTCCTAAGCCCTTCCACCTCATCTTTAAGACTGGCGATCCTCTCGTTCAGCTCTTTTATCTCCTTGTCTTTCTCTTTCAGGAGTTTCTTCTTTTCCTCAAGCTCTTCCATCAGTTCCTGGGACGGTGCGCTTATCTCTGATATGTCCTCATGAAGCCATTTATGGAATGCATCGTCCTCTCCGCTTAACCATTTTTTGAGAGCTTCAGCGCTCTCATCCTCAACGGCCCCCTTATCTGTGGAAAATGCCACCTCTCCACCTTTAAGCCAGTCCAGAAGGGCATCGGTTCCTGAATCATTTGAAGGTGCAGAAGCAGGACTGGCAACCGCTTCGCTATTTTTTTCGTTTTTTTTCCTTTTTTCAACTCTTTTTTTCTCGGACAAAAGCCGCACCTCTCAGGGCCATCTTCCATACCCCTTAGGGAAAAGTAGTATTTATAATTGACTGAGCGAAGGGATTTTTAAACCGCAAAAAGCTTTTTACAGAGGGCCATTCAGGTGCGTGGAATTCGATATAGCCATATCTGGAAGAGTATACATACATCACCAGCTAGTAGATGCTGCCATAGGCATAAAAGACAGGAAAATCGCTGCCATAAAAAAGAGCATACAGAATTCCATAGATTTTGGTTCAAAGATAATACTGCCTGCCAGAGTGGACCCACATGTCCATTTCAGAGACCCTGGGTTTACGGAAAAGGAGGATTTCTTCACAGGCACTTTATCCGCAGCTTTCGGAGGTGTAAGTTGCGCTCTAGATATGCCGAACACCCAGCCTTTTCTTTACAGGTACCAGAACCTAGGGGAAAAGGAGCACATAGCATCTAGAAAGGCGGTTGTTGATTACGGGCTTATTGTTGGAATGAGAAACAGAATTCTGGATGAAAAGGCGCTTAACAGGTCTCCAGCACTTAAGATCTTCATGGCTCCCACCACCGGGGGAATCGTGAATAATCTGGATGATCTGGCTCTGCAGTATCTTCTCAATATAATGATGGAATACGGAAAGCCCGTTATATTCCACGCAGAAGAACCATCATACATGGGAGATGGGGCTGAGAATCTGAAGGAGCATCTTAAAAGCAGGCCGAATATCTCCGAGGCAGAGGCGATAAGAAGGCTCATAAAGACATCCAAGCCCCTTCATATAGCTCATGTAAGCACGAAAGAGGGGGCAGAGGTCCTAAAAAACAGGGCTGAAGGCCAGAGTTCAGAAGTGACAGCACATCATCTGCTCCTTACCATAGACAGCGATTTTGAGAACGAGGCTTATGGAAAGGTCAATCCACCTTTGAGGAAAAGGGAAGATAGAGATGCGCTCTGGAATGCCCTGAGAAATGGCATCATAGACATGATTTCATCCGACCACGCGCCCCATACAATTGAAGAGAAAGAGGAATTTGAAACAGCACCTTCTGGGATTCCGGGGGTTGAAACCACTCTCCCACTCATTTTAGCGCAGGTTAAAAATGGAAATATAAGCTTTGAAAGGGCCGTTGAAGTGCTTATAGAAAACCCTGCAAAGAGGTTTTGCCCTCAGAAAGGGTCAATAGAGGTGGGAAAGGACGCAGACCTCATAGTTATAGACATGAAATCCGTCACAAAGATAAGGGCTGAAGATTTGCATTCAAAGGCAGGATGGACGCCTTTTGAGGGAATGGAAGGCATATTCCCGCTGTCTCTTTATGTAAGAGGAAATCAGGTAATAAAAAATGGAAATTTCGAAGGGGAAAAGGGTTTTGGAAGGAATTTATGGATGCAACCCCATACCAAGCCAGAATGAGAATGATAGTATCGCCAGGGCCACGGAAGAGGCTATCAGGGTCGCTCTTACCTTGTAATTCATCTCTCTGGTTCCTGCTGAGCCAAATCCTGCCATTAGGAAGAGCATACTTCCAGAGGACCATAGAAGAAGCCCTATCTTCTTTATGTTTCCAGACATTTCATAATCGCTTGGCTTTGGCCAGCTTCCCATGGGCATGGCTAAGATGTAGATTATCGCACCTATTCCTATGAGGAGCGCACCTATGAAGGCCATTATAGATACAGCTTTTGGAGATAGAAAGCCTGGACCTTCGGGGAAAACAGCATGTTCCTGAGAAACCGGTTTTTTCTCTCCATAGTACTGGCTTTCTTCAACAGGTGCCTGATATTGCTGCCTCGGGGCTTGTCTGGGAGCTTTCCTAGGTGCTGGCGGTCTCTGGGGTGCCTGTGTTAGCACAGGTGGGCGAGTTTGCTGTGGCTGTGGCGGAGGCTGAGGAGCGCTCTGAGCAGGAACAGGTCCTGATAGAGGTTTAAGCCATGAAAACGTCCTCCCGCAGTTCAGACATATTCCTGTGCCGTCATCATAGAATTCCAGAAGATCGGAACCGCAGTAGGCGCATCTCCCTTTTGTGGGTTTTTTCACCCAGCGTCCGTCTATGTAGACCATGTTATCTTCCAACCTATCACCGCTCAAACATTACACAAACCCTATATAAGAATTTCGATTTCTATTTTATTTTGAATTCATATTTTCCTATACAAGGAGGCGAAGCCATTATCTACACAATGAATTTAGTGGAGTGCCCCTTCCAGATTATCTCAGGCCATCCATAGGAACTGCAGGAGTTCTTGGCCTTAAACAGGTAAAAATGCTCGTCAAACCAAGCACAGCATATATAATGGTAGGAGAGCGATGCGAATCAAATTGTCTTTTCTGCTCACAGAGGAGAGATGGAAGAAAGAAGGACATGCTTTCAAGGGTTGTATGGCCGAAATTCCCGTCCAAAACAGTCATAAGCGCTCTCAGGAAGTCCAGGGATTTTTCAAGGATATGCTTTCAGACCTTGGACTATAAAGGGGTGGTGGAGGACACAATCGCAATAATGGGAGAATTGGGGACAGAAATCCCTGTCTCAGTTTCCATGGTGCCTGTGGGTGAAAGAGATATGGAAAGGTTGAGGGATGAAGGAGTCGAGTATCTCAGCATAGCTCTTGACGCCGCAAATGAGGAGATTTTCGATAAAGTAAAGGGAAAAGGGGTTGGAAACAGATTCACATGGGAAGGCCACTGGAAAGCCCTTAATAAGACGGTTGAGATATTTGGAAAAGGCAATACCCACCTCATCGTGGGGTTGGGAGAGCGCGACGAGGACCTGATAAAGATCATGATTAGGTTGAAAGATATGGGAGTTTACACCGCCCTTTTCGCTTACACTCCTGTGAATGGAGGAAACCCTCCGGATATGGGAAGATACAGGGCTATTCAGCTCTCTCACTCTCTCATATATCGGCACAAAGTCCGAGAATTTTACTTTGAGAACGGGAGATTGAAAGGCTTTAATGCACCTGAGGAAGTGGTGAAAAAAGCATCCAAATATGCTTTCATGACCTCAGGATGTCCTGGTTGCAATCGCCCCTTCTATAATGAAAGGCCGGGAAAGGAGCTTTACAACTATCCTTATGTTCCTGACGAGAAAGTCATAAAGAGATCTCTTGAAACCGCACTGGAATACCTCAGCGGAGATTGAGATTCACACGCCTCCCCACAAGGTCAGAAAGGTCTATCGCATACAATCCGCTGTGCTCGTATATGAGATATTTCCCCTTAATTCCTACGATTTTTCCGTGATGCGGAGTCGCAGTGGGCCTTAGAACAGGCACCCTTCTGATAGGAAGTTTTATTGGGTAATTTCTCAGGAAAATGAGGTCTGGAATGCTGTCCAGCTCATCTTTTATTTTCAGCAGTATGTCTGTGAACATCTTCTTTGTGGCGTTTACATCAAAATCTCTGGCCATTTCTCCCAGTATCTCTTTTGAGCTGTGGGATTGCGGTATATCATAGCTGTGGCTTATGTGTTTTTCAAAATTCCTCGCAGCCAGTCTGTTAGGAAGGATTTTTATCACAGAGAAAGCATCAGCTCCCTGTTCTATGGCCCTTTTTTCAGCCCTTTTAAGCGATGTCATTCCAACTTTCACCAGCCTTCCTGAAAAGGCTATGTAAACAACATGCTCCCTCGAGCAGAACTCAACACCGCAGATGGAACCGTCGCATTGAGGCTCAAATATGCAGGATTGTAT
>JALSOU010000029.1 GCA_026986305.1 Thermoplasmata archaeon
AAGGGAGAGTATGTATCTGTTCAGCCTCAGAAGAAGCTCCTTTTCAGAAAAAACAGATGGGTCTCCGGACATCTTCGCCATGGAGCGCAGAACCTCCTCTATGTCCCTAAGCATGTATATTATCCTATAATCACCCGGTGGTAGGAACTTTATCCCATAGGCAGTTATCTTTATCACCTTTCCCTCGTATTTCTCCATAGGAAATGTTCCATCAATAAGGCGGTTTATGATTTTTCCCCCTTCAAGCTCAAAATATCCCTTGGGATTGTGGGCGTCAGGAGGTCTTTTATCATCAAAGGCCACAGGTACTCCTCCGTAATACAGGATTTGCATCATCATAGATGTCCCGGAGCGCTCCAATCCAGATACTATGTAATTTACCATCTCATCCCCCCAGTTCTTTCAATATATAGTTGAAAAACCCCTCGCCTTCCCCTTTCGGCAGCACTACACCCACAACCTCTTTCTTTCCGCCTGCGTTGTATCCTTTCGCTCTGGCTATGTCTATAAACCTTGAAACATCCATGTCAGGGCTCCTGAGATATATCTCATCCCTGTCTGATTTCTGATTGAGAACCAGCGCTGTTTTTCCCATTCCCCAAGCTATCTTTCTCGCCACTGCTGAGATTATGTGGTGCTCGGTTCTCATCTTCAGAACCATGAGATTTCCCAGATCCTCAGCCTTTGAAACCATCTGCTCTATCTCTTTTTCAAGGATCTCATTGTTTCTGTTGAGCCTCTCGCTGTTCAGGATTTCATCCAGATCGTTGGCTATGAACACATTTTCAAGAACCTCATCCCTTCTGAACATCTTGTAGCTTGAATCCAGAAGCATGGCAGCCCTTTCAAGATCCTCAAAGCTCCTCCCGCTTTTCTCCATGTATCTCAGCACCACATCCTTTTCAGCTCTATCCATTATCTTTCTTCCCACATCTCCAACCATTCCCAGAACTACCCTGTGATCCAGTTTAAGCCCAAGATTTTCATAGATGACCAAGGTTGCGGAAGGATAGCTCTTTCCCTCAAGATAGGGGTTTATGTGGGCTTTTGCGCATTCAACCCTTTCAGCTATGTGGTGATCATATATTATTAGCTCAGCGAAACCGCAGATGTCCTTGGCGTTTGCGAGGTTCATGTCTGCAACGATTATCTTTTTGTGGGAGCGGAGCGCATCCAGGTCCTCTTCATCCAGAAAATAATTGCCTATCTTCGGCGTGAAGTTCTCATCCTCTCCTAAGTTCTCCATGAGGAGCGAGGCGGAGCATATCCCATCCGTGTCCCAGTGGTGCAGTATCATCAATCCACCAGTGGGTTCTCAAAGCTCAATATCGCATCCGCAACCTCAGGCCTCATCATGTCCTCAGGCGGCCTCTTTCCTTCCATAAGCAATTGCCTTATCTTGGTTCCCGAGAAGTTTATCTGGTACTCTGAGTCCTGATGCGGACATATCTTATCATTGACAACAGCCCTGCACTTCTTGCAGTAATAGAAGGAGCGGAAGAATATTGGCTCTATTCCTAAGTCTGGGTAATCTGAGAATATCTTATGAGCGTCAAAAGGTCCGTAGAAATTCCCCACTCCTGCGTGATCCCTGCCCACTATGAAGTGCGTGCAACCGAGATTCTTCCTCATTATCGCGTGGAATATGGCCTCCTTCGGCCCAGCGTAGCGCATCTCTGTCTCAATTATGGACATTGTTGCGGTGTTTTTCGGGTAATAATTCTCAAAGAGCGCCTCATAGGCCTTTATTATCACTTCATCCCTGAAATCTCCCTTCTTCTTCTTTCCTATTAGAGGGTTTATCAGCAGGCCGTCAACAAGTGTCAGAGCGGCTTTCTGAACATACTCGTGTCCTATGTGGGGAGTGTTGCGGGTCTGAAATCCAACCACCTTCTTCCATCCTTTCTCTCTAAAAAGGACTCTCGTATCCTCTGGCCATAGCCGATATCTCGGAAACTGTGTGGGTGGGTCCTTTAGGAGTGTAATCTTTCCTCCTAAGAGATAATCACCCATTGAAAAGACCCTCTGAACCCCCGGATGCTCCATCGAATCCGTGCCGAACACAGACCTAACATACTTACCTTTATCATATCTGTATATGTCGCTTATTTCCAGTATTCCCACAGGCTCGCCGTTATAGGAGAGCGCTATGTCATCTCCCTCTCTCAGCTCGGAGACTTCCTCTTCCACAGCATCCATCACTATGGGAACAGTCCACGGGATATCGTTGTCAAGCCTTCCATCTTTAAGGACAGCTTCAAAGTTGTTGTTGTCCATGTATCCTTCAAGGGGTGAAAAGAGGCCGTGAGCTATGTTTGCCAGATCCCTGTACTTGTCAAGATTTATTTCCTTCTTTTTGAGATCTTTCGCCTCTTCAATCCTCTTTTCGCTGAAATCCACCCTCTTAACCAGTCTTCCACCGTGCGGACTTATCATATTATCACTCCAGATAACCCAGAGACCTGAGTCTTTCCCTTACTTTTTCCTCATCCTCTTCCGTAAATTCACCTGCTTCGTCCTCTGAAAGGACCTCTCTTAAAACATATGTGACATATTCATCTACCGAAGAAAATCCGGTGCCCTTTATTCTCTCCTGTATCCTCTTGTAAAGGGACTGCGGTATGGAAATATCACGCTCTTCTGGCACAGCATCACCTTCTCAATCTTGGAGAGCGCATGGAGCAGCAGTATAAAAAGGATTTGTTACCGCTACACATCTGCATAGAAAAAAATATATACTTAATATTCTATCTCTAATTATGGACCAGAAACTAAAATCCATACTCATAGCTCTGAGTCCTGCTCTGGTGCTAATGGCTGTGTTTTACATAGCTCTACCGATCATAACAGGAAAAAAAGACGGGATAGAGTACGGAGTGTGTCTCTCCTTATTTCTCATACTAGCAAGTGCTGCTTTAGGTGGTCTGAGCTTTGGAGACAGCTTTTACAGGGGCACAAGCTATCAAGATGTGGTTATAGCCAAAAGCAGAGAGGGCGTTGCAAAGCAGAGGGAGAAATCCATATTGCCTGTGGTAAACATCGGCCTATATGTTGGAGTGATAGGGGTTCTTCTCCTGATAGCTGGAATAATTGCATATATTGTCTTAGGAGATTGATCATTTCTTCATCTGCTTCCTAACCATCTCATCCGCAATTTTCAGGAAATCCTCCTCCGAGCCCTTCGGAATCGTAGCACCTGCTGCTATATCGTGGCCTCCACCTGCACCCCCTAGTTTTTCAGCGGCTTTTTTCATTATCGTGGAAAGGCTAAGCCCTTTCTCAACCATTGCCTGGGTGCCTCTTCCTGAGACCTTTATCTCACCTGTGGATTTCTCTGTGAATATGAATATCGGTTTTTCAGGGTCGGCTATGCCTGAGCTGAGGGCCATTCCCCCAAGGGTTCCGGTTATCTCCTCAGGTATGTAGTCTGCTCCATGGAAGTACTGGATTGAGCCGTACTCCACAATTCCACCGTCCTTTATGCTGGTTAACATCTCAACCAGAACCTGCCTGTGGCCCTGCAATAGTTCCCTAGCCTTTTTCAGATATTCCCCCCTGTCTCCCCTGCAGACCATGTAACCTATCTCAGCCTTTCCGTACCTTCCGCATGAATTTAGAAGTGTGGAAAACTCCTTGGCATCGTGGAGCTCTGTGCCCTCCTCTTCCTCTATCAGGATATACACTTCAGAGATTATCCTTTCAGCCTCTTTTGCGCTGAAACCGTAGTCTAAAACGAGATTTAAGAGGGCATTGATTATGGACTTTCTCTCCCAATCTGCTAGGTCTATCCACCTTCTCCATCGTCCATCCTCGTATCTCAAATCGATACCTAAATCAAGAAGGAAGGCTATGCTTGCCTTCTCATCTCCCGTGAGTCCGGGGAATGGAGGGTCGTTTGAGTACTGGAGCATCCTGTGAATCTCCCTCGTCTCCCTCCCATAAAGGGATATGTCCATCTTCCAGCTCAGGACTCCTGCTTCTCTTCCGATATTGAGTATTTCTCTGTTGATGCCCACCAGTTTTCCGTGTTTCTGAGCCTGCATATCCCCAACTGCACCCACAATGGCAAGAGCAGAAAGATAATCGTTCTTTTCGGAGAGCGCGTGGGAAACCATGAATGTAGTCCCTGCACCACTTATGTCTGTGGAGCCGTTGTGTCCAAAAAGATGCGGATTGAGATGGTATTCAGTTACTGTTTCCACAGCATCCACATAGGAGAGTAGGTCTCCCCTTTTTTCTCTCGGGATATCTAGAACGGGCTCGTGATGGTCCGTTATAATCGCATCTCCTATGATGTTTGCAGAGCCGGAGCCTAAGTCCGTGAACCATAGGAGCCTCCCATCATCTTTTAAGCCTTTAATAGTAAGAGGGTCAAGCTGTTTTACAAACCTTATCTCAAAGTCCTTATCCAGATTGTATAGGGTCTCAGCTGCTATGCTTCCAGCAGTTATCCCATCTGCATCTATGTGCGTTACTATGAGGAAGTCATCTTCTCTTTTTATGCGCTCCGCAATCCTTTTCGCTCTTTTCCACATTGGGGAATTCCACATATTGAGTGGGTGTATGTGAAGGTGGTATTAAAGGTTGGTGAGAATGATCCACATCTCTCCGTCTGGACAAAGCCTTATCCAAGTAGTTTTCAAGCAAACCCTAACAGGAAGAGCGAAACTGAGACATGAACTCACAAACGGACAACATATGAATTTTAGGCAAAGCACACAAAAATTAAAAAATATTTTATTAAATATAAAATAAAGAAAAGCAATAACAATTTTTAAATACCCAACAAAAGCTCCCCCTTTCCATGACCGCTCTTGTTCCAAAAGAGGTCTTCTTCACCTCAGGA
>JALSOU010000030.1 GCA_026986305.1 Thermoplasmata archaeon
TTTCAATCATCTTTACCATTTCTTTGAGCTCATCTGTATCCGCTATTTCCATTAGTCTGCTGAAATCGTGCCTCCTTTTCTTTAAGCTGAACTTTGACACTGCCATTCCTACGAGCATCCCTGCGACCAAACCCCCTATATGGGCAGTGTGTGCCACACCATCTCCTGAGCTCACTAATGCATAGGCCACCTCAGTAACAAAGAATATTCCTGCCGCAAAATATACAGGCACCCTCCTCATGAAAACAGGGCCGAGAAACATGGGAATCTCATCTCTTGGATAAAGGGCGAGGAGCGCCCCCATTAAACCTGATATGGCTCCCGATGCTCCCAGAGCGGGTGTGTTTGAGGGGGAAAGCAGCGCATAAAGGAAGGAGCCGCCTATTGCAGAGAGAAGATAAACGATGATTACCTTTCTGGATCCAGCCTTTATCTCCAGAGGAAATCCTAAAAGAAAGAGGAAGACCATGTTCATGAGTATGTGCATGGGATCTATGTGGAGAAAAGCTGAGCTTATGGATGTGTATATCCTCAAACCCACGAGGTCGGATGGAAAAAATATGAGGTCATAAAGGACATGATAGAATTCGGAGATCCATGTGAAATATAGGAATATCATTCCGAAGAAGACTGCGAAGTTCCCAGAAACAAGAAATATCACGGCTCTTTTCCCTTTAATAAGGGGATATGCTGATGAAACTGCCATTATGAGGATAAAAATAAGGGAAACGGTTTCCATATCACATGAATTCCCTTATTGTCTTCGCAAGCCTGCCTACTCCTTCCTTTATCTCCTCATCTGAGGAATAGGTGAAGTTCAGGCGCATGGCGTTTTTCACGCTCCTGTCTGGATAGAACGCCTCTCCCACAACATAGGCTATTCCGTTCTCTATGGCCTTTGGGAACATCTTCATAGTATCAACACCTTCGGGAGTCCAGACCCAGAGGAACATACCTCCTTCAGGTTTCGTCCATGTGGTTCCCTCCGGCATCTTATCTTCCAGCATGTCCAGCATCAGATCCCTTTTGTGAGAGTACATCTTCCTTATCTCAGGTATGTGACTGTCCACGAGTCCTGAATCAAAGGCCTCTGCGATTATATGCTGTGAGAGTGTATTGGTGCAGAGGTCAGTGGCCTGCTTTGCTATTACGAACTTCCAAGCTATCTCCTTGTCAGCTATGACCCAGCCGGTTCTCAGACCCGGAGCCAGAATCTTTGAAACTGTTCCAAAATATATCACCCTTCCGTCCCGGTCCAGAGATTTGAGTGTTGGTATGTCCTCTCCAGAGTATCTGAGCTCTCCGTAGGGATCATCTTCTATAACCAGAGCGCCGAAATCTTCAGCTATCTCAAGAAGATGCTTCCTCCTATCGAGGCTCATGGTAACTCCGGAAGGGTTCTGGAAAGTGGGGATTGTATAAATGAATGGCACAAACTTGCCCTCATTCCTGAATTTCTTCATCTTTTCTTCCAGAATATCTGTCTTCAATCCGTTTTCATCCATCTCCACCCCAATTATTTCTCCTTCATAAGGTCTGAAAGCGCTCAAAGCTGCGAGATATGTCGGCGCTTCAACTATTGCAGTTTTACCCGGCTCTAAAAACAGCTTTCCCAACAGGTCTAGAGCCTGCTGAGAGCCGCTCATTATTATAACATTATCCTTTGTTATATCCATCCCTTTCTTATCACGCATCCTCCTGGCTATCGCATCCCTGAGTGAATCAACCCCTTCTGTGGTGCCATACTGGAGAGCGCTCTTCCCCCTTTCTCTGAGAACTTTCTCAGTGATCTCAACCAGCCCATCCACAGGGAATGTCTCCGGATTCGGCAATCCTCCTCCGAATGATATTACTCCGGGAACGCTGGCGTATTTCAGCAGTTCCCTTATCTCCGACGCCTTCATCCTTCCTGTCCTTCTTGAGAGCAATCTGGATATGTCAACCATTATTTCACCTGTGCCCGAATTAGATGCTATGTTTAAACTTTATGCCCCACTATATCCCGTATTTTTTCATGAAGTGCTCTGGACTTTCCTTCCTCAGCTGGTGTATCATTATCCTTTTTAGGCTTTTTACCAGATTTTTCCCCACAAAAGGCTCTATGGCCTCGCAAACTCTGCTTATGAGCTCATCTATCTCTTCAGGACTAGCTGTTTTTCCTATGTTCAGGTCCTTTCTCTGCTTTTTGAAGACAAGCTCATATATCTTCTTTATGCTCTGCATCTTTTCGTGGGTTTTATCAAAATAAGCATCCACATCTATGCCCTGCATCTATTCACCAGTCTCCAGTTTTTTAAGCTCTACCGCAAACTTATACATGTAGTTGGCAAGAACAATCAATACTATGGAAATTATAAGCAGAAAAGTGTGCGCTATATGCTTTGTATATGGGAAATCTATGAAATATCCTAACAAAAGAATTATTGTGTATAAACCGAGAAAAATGGCCACGAGAGCGATGGAAATTGTCATCTTCTGCATCAGACCGCTGCCCAGATGTTTTGATATCTCCAACCCATATCTACCGATTATTATGGAGGCTGCAACGCTGAGGGTTATCTGCAATATTGGGAACACAAGCCAATAGTAAGACATATCTTTGCAGCTATGGTGGTCTTATTTAAACTTTTGTGAACTTTTCAGTTCAATTATAAACAGATATGTCCATCAAAAATAAGATTTCTTATTCTCTTTGGAGAGCGCCAATCTTATATACTGCGAAGAATAGGCACAGCACACTTGTGGGCGCGTGGCCTAGCCTGGATACACGGACTTCTATCCTCAGAAGTCCTGCTCGCGAAGGCGTTACTTCGCTCAGGGCGCCAGCCTTCTGGAAGAAAACCTTTTAAAACGGTGAAAAATCAGCACACTTGTGGGCGCGTGGCCTAGCCTGGATAGGGCGCCAGCCTTCTAAGCTGGATGTCCGGGGTTCGAATCCCCGCGCGTCCGCTTCAGGTTTTCCCAACAGAAAACCTAGGAAAAGAAGTGGTAGGCTTTCAACCTGCTTAGGAAACTTTAGGTGCGCTTTTATAAATTGAGCTCCCACCGAATACATCACTGCCAACGGAGTCTCGCAAAATATATATCCCACCGCCTCTTCGGAGCGGTATCTGACAAAGCTCCCGTAGTGTAGCGGCCAATCATACCGGCCTTTCGAGCCGGTGACTCGGGTTCAAATCCCGACGGGAGCACTACACATTTCTGTTCTCTACACTTAAATATCCATGGTAGTATCGGAGCGCATGAATCCTGAGGAATATGATCTGATAGTCATAGGCACAGGTTCTGCAATGAACATAGTTGACCCGATGATAAGAAGAAATCCAGATATGAGGGTTGCTGTTATAGACAAGGATGAGCCGGGTGGCATCTGTCTGACGAGGGGATGCATTCCTACGAAAATACTCCTTTACCCTGCAGAGCTTTTGAGAGACATTGAGAGGGCGGGAAAATTCGGCATAAAGGCGGAGATAAATAAGGTGGATTTTGAATCCATAATGGAGAGGATGCGCTCCCTCATTTACAGGGACATAAACATGATTAAGCATGGGCTTAGCCATTCCAGAAACATAGATTACTATCAGGAAATTGCGGAATTCGTCGCTCCATACACCTTAAAGGTGGGAAATAAGCTGATAAAATCAAAGATGATATTCCTATGCACCGGGTCAAAACCATATATCCCACCGATAAAGGGCATAGATAAGGTTCCTTATCTCACAAGCGACGATGTCATACACATGAAGAAACTGCCTCCAAGTATGGTCATAGTTGGAGGTGGATATATAGCTGCGGAGTACGGGCATTTCTTCTCTGCCATG
Organism: Thermoplasmata archaeon; assembly: GCA_026986305.1. GTDB lineage: Archaea > Thermoplasmatota > Thermoplasmata > WALJ01 > WALJ01 > WALJ01. The sequence continues at coordinate 3,822 of JALSOU010000030.1, forward strand.
GGATCAAAGGTGATAATCATAGGGAGAAACCCACAGTTCCTGCCACAGGAAGAGCCTGAAGTTTCTGCTCTGGCTAAGAGGGAGCTGTCAAAGCACATGAAGATAATAACAAACCATGAGGTCGTTGAGGTTCAAAAGGCGTTGGGCGGAAAGAAGAAGGTCATAGCTGTTGACAAGGCTACAGGAAAAAAGGTGGCGGTAAGCGCGGATGAAATCCTGATAGCTGCAGGTAGGGCTCCAAACTCCGACATTCTCCACCCTGAAAAAGCTGGCATAGAGACATACGGTCCGGGATGGATAAAGGTTAACGATTACATGGAGACCAATGTGCCGGGAATATGGGCATTTGGAGATGCAAATGGAAGATATCTCTTCAAGCATGTTGCGAACTATGAGTCCAAGATAGTCTATTACAACGCTGTTCTGGGGCAAAGGGTGAAGATGGACTACCATGCGGTGCCGAGCGCTGTCTTCACATATCCAGAGATTGCCAGCGTTGGAATGAAGGAATCTGAGGCGATAGAGAAGTACGGAAAGGATGGAATACTCATAGGCTTCTACAAGTATGAGAACACCGCAAAAGGAGAGGCCATACAGGCGAAGGACTGGTTTGTTAAAGTAATCCTTAAATCCGACGATAGGAAGATCCTCGGCGCTCACATAATAGGTCCTTGGGCATCCATACTCATACAGGAAATAATAAATCTGATCTACACCAAAGAGCAGGACCCTGAGCCGATATACGAGGGAATGCACATACACCCGTCAATGAGCGAAGTTGTTGAGAGAGCGTTCTTTTCATTGATGCCTGTGGAACACTACCACCACATGCTTAGACATGAGGGGCTGGAGTGATATGAAAATATGTCACCCCAACATGACATAAAGTTAAAGAATATGTTATGTGCGAATAACATAAACTCTCCGATTTCGTCACAACCTTTATTTGATACCCTTTTAATCTGGTTATGACAGATATGCCTGAAAAG
>JALSOU010000031.1 GCA_026986305.1 Thermoplasmata archaeon
CTATGTATATCTTTGAACCTTCATTATCCCCTATCAAAATGGTGTGAAGGTGGAGCTCCGGGTTTCCCAATTCCCCGAGGCGCTCCTTTATCGACTGCTCTATGCGTCTGGCAAAGTTTTTACCGTTGAATATTTCAGCCATGTTATGCAACTACATCTATGTCTTCTGACTGGGCTTCCATCTCTCCTTTTCCAACTATCTGCTTTGACTTGACCCCTGTTATCACTACCATTACCTTCAGCTTGTGCTCAAGGCTCGGATCCACTGCAGCTCCCCAGATTATCCTCGCATCCTTTCTCACCCTCTTCTGTATCTCCTCTGCAACCTTCTGCGCCTCTGAAACAGTCATGTCCATGCTTCCTGTAACATTGACCAGAACGCCTGTGGCATCGCTTATATCCGCCTCAATAAGCGGGGAATTTATGGCCTCTTCAAGGGCCTCAAGAGCCCTGTTATCGCCCATGGCCTCTGACTCTCCTATTCCTATGTATGCCACGCCGCTGCCCTTCATTATGGTTTTCAGGTCGTTGAAGTCCAGATTCACCAGACCGGGCTTGGTGATTATCTCTGTTATTCCTGTTATGGAGCGCATGAGAACCTCATCAGCAACCTTGAATGCGGCGTTCAGAGGCAGTCTGGGAACCAGCTCTATGAGCTTGTCATTTGGGATTACTATCACTGTATCCGCAACCCTTCTGAGCCTTTCAAGGCCCCACTTCGCATTCTTCATCCTCGCTACGCCCTCGGCTTTGAAGGGCGTTGTTACAACTGCTATGGTGAGAGCTCCTGCTTCCTTTGCGAGCTGAGCCACAAACGGAGCTGATCCTGTTCCGCTTCCCCCTCCAAGTCCGCAGGTGACGAAGACCATGTCCGCACCTTGGACAACGGCCTTAATCTCATCTTCAGCCTCTTTTGCGGCCTTTTCGCCGATTGTGGGAACCGCTCCTGCACCCAGACCCCTCGTTGTCCTCTTTCCTAAAAGTATCTTCTTCTGCGCTCTTATTGTTAGAAGATGCTGGGCGTCGGTGTTGGCAGCAACCAGATCCGCCCCTGTTATCCCCTCTTCCATCATCCTGTTTATTGTGTTTGAGCCTGCGCCACCCAGACCGATTATAACTATCTTTGTTCTCAAACTTTTGAGTATCTCCTCAAGTTCCTTATCCTCCTCAGATATCATGTCCATGCTTTCAACAGCAGGTCTGGGCGTTTCCTTCCTGGAGAGCGCTTCTTCAATTATCGACTTCATCCATTCACCTCGTGATTTTTCTGAATATTATATTGGGGTATCAGCAACATGGTATATAAGAATTGCTAATTCAGTTTTTGGTTAAGGGGTTGCAATTGACCGAAAGTTTTATATAGAAGAACAAACAGACTATAATACGCAAAGCATCACGGAGGTGATGTGAATGAGGATCATAAGAAGAGATGAGGAAAAGGAAACAAAGCCGATAAAGGCCGATGAGAGGCATCCTTTCAGCATATTCGAGTCAATAGACAGAACATTTGAGGACCTCAGAAACGAGATAGAGAGCCTCTTCTGGGGATATCCAGCCTATGCTAGATACAGGGACATATACGGCGAGGACTTCGGTGCTAGGATGCCCTATGCTGACATAATGGATAGAGGGGATGCAATAGTGATAACCGCAGAGATGCCAGGCATTCCAAAGGAAAATGTGGAGATAGAGGTGGATGAAAACGGCATAGAGATATCTGGTAAGGTGGAGCAGAATATTGAGGACGAAGACCACGGGTATTACAGGAGAGAGAGGGCATACAGCTCATTCTACAGATACATACCGCTGCCTGAGGAGATAAAGCCTGATGAGGTCAAAGCAAAGATGAAGAACGGAATACTGGAAATAGTGCTTCCAAAGAAGGTTCCGACAAAGCAGGAAAAGAAGAGGAAGGTGAAGGTCGAATAAACCCTTTAAATTTTATTGTGAGGTGATAGTATGAAAGAAAATGGAATGAAACTCAAAGTTGCAGAGGCTCGCTCCAGAGATGTCGGCAGGGGGATAGCGAGAATAGACCCTGATGTCGTGGAGTCAATGGGACTAACCACAGGAGATGTGGTTATAATAGAAGGAACAAAGAGAACAGCCGCAATATGCTGGCCCGGATACCCTGAAGACAGGGGTAGGGAGATAATACGCATAGATGGAACGACGAGAAAAAACGCTGGAGTAGGAATAGATGATAAGGTCATAATAAGAAAAGGTCACGCTCAACCCGCTAAAAAGATCACTTTCGCTCCTACAGAGCCCATAAGAATAATGGGTGGTGAGGAGTACCTCTCCCAGATACTTGAAGGCAGGGTTATATCGAGAGGCGATATAATAGAGCTCAATGTGATGGGGAGGAGGATAGACCTAGTGGCAATGTCATTCTCTCCATCTGCTGATGCCGTGATAATAACCACAGATACGAAGATAAGCATAAGCGAAAAGCCAGCAAAGGAGATTCCCAAGACTCCGAGGGTCTCCTATGAGGATATTGGAGGCCTGAAGGAGGAGATAAAGAAGGTAAGAGAGATGATTGAGCTGCCTTTAAGGCACCCTGAGCTATTTGAGAGGCTCGGAGTTGAAGCTCCTAAAGGCGTGCTCTTATACGGACCTCCCGGAACAGGGAAAACACTGCTGGCAAAGGCGGTGGCCAGTGAGACCAATGCGAACTTCATGTATCTGAGCGGCCCTGAAGTCATGAGCAAGTTCTACGGAGAGAGCGAGGAAAACATACGGAATGTCTTCAAAGAGGCAGAGGAAAATGCGCCGAGCATCATATTCATAGACGAGATAGATTCCATTGCCCCGAAGAGAGATGAGGTTCAGGGAGAAGTGGAGCGCAGGGTTGTGGCCCAGCTTCTGGCCCTTATGGACGGACTGAAATCCAGAGGAAAGGTTGTGGTCATAGGAGCCACCAATAGGCCAAACTCCATAGACCCTGCACTCAGAAGGCCGGGACGCTTTGACAGGGAGATTGAGATAGGAATACCTGACAGAGAGGGAAGATACGAGATACTTCAGATACACACCCGCGGAATGCCTCTGGACGATGATGTGGACCTCAAAAAGCTGGCAGACATGACCCATGGATTCGTTGGAGCTGACCTTGCGGCCCTTGCCAGAGAGGCAGGAATGAGAGCGCTCAGGAGGATACTGCCTGACATAGATGTAGAGGTTGAGACGATACCGAAAGAGGTGCTGAACAGCCTGACGGTCAAGTGGCAGGACTTCATGGACGCTTTCAGAGAGATGAATCCCTCAACCATGAGGGAAGTGATAGTGGAAAAGCCGAATGTGCATTGGGATGACATCGGAGGCCTTGAGGAGGCGAAGCAGGAGCTGAAAGAAGCTGTGGAGTGGCCTATGAAATACGGGCCTCTCTTTGAGCACATGGGTGCGAGGCCGAGCAAGGGAATTCTACTGTATGGGCCTCCGGGAACAGGTAAAACCCTCCTTGCAAAGGCTGTTGCAACTGAGAGCGAGGCCAACTTCATAAGCGTGAAAGGCCCTGAATTCCTGAGCAAATGGGTCGGAGAAAGCGAGAAAGCAGTGAGAGAGACCTTCAGAAAGGCCAGGCAGGCGGCTCCCTGTGTCATATTCCTTGACGAGATGGATGCCATAGCTCCTAAAAGAGGGAGTGAAACAGGGACAAAGGTCACTGAAAGGGTGATAAGCCAACTTCTAACAGAGCTGGATGGCCTTGAGAACCTTCAGGGCGTTACCGTAATAGCTGCAACGAACCGCCCAGATATAATAGATTCCGCTCTCCTGAGGCCCGGACGCTTTGACAGACACATATACATACCGGTTCCAGATGAAGAGGCGAGAAAGAAGATATTTGAGATACACCTGAGAAACAAACCAATCGCTGATGATGTGAAGATAGAGGATCTGGCTAAGAAGACTGAGGGATACACCGGCGCAGACATAGAGGCTGTGTGCAACGAGGCCACTATGGCAGCCATAAGAGAGTACATACAGGCAGGAGGCGGTCTGGACGAAGAGAGCCTGAAAGCTGTGAAGATATTCAGGAAGCACTTTGACATAGCTCTGAAGAAGGTCAAGCCACTGTCAAAGAGGGAGATGGAGTTCTACAAGAGAGCGGTGGAGAGCTTCAAGCAGGACTAATCCTGCTCTCTCCCTCATTAGGAGGTGATGCTCATGTTCAACGAATACGATGATGTTCGAGATGAGCTTATGAGGGCCTATGAAAACCTCATGCGAGAACACAGGGAAGAAGAAAAGGAGATTCCTGTGGATATAATTGAATACGATGATGAAATCATCGTCACTGTTCCGCTTCCCGGTGCTGTGAAGGAGGAGATAGGGCTCTGGGCAAAAGAGCTTTCACTGGATATAAGGGCAGGAGATGTTGAGAAGCATGTGGTCCTGCCAAAGGCCATAGACCCTGATAAGGTAAAGGCGACATTTAAGAACGGAGTCCTCAGCATAACCCTCAAAAAGAGGGGCTGAGGGCTTTGGTTATTTTTGGCATGGCGGTGACAAGAGATTTATAAATTGGTTGTCAAGGTTGTGACAATATTATGGAAATGCTCTGGGAGGTGTTGAAGAAAGGCATTACATCCTGTTTTATTTTGAAAACGGAAGGATATGGATAAAGAAAGAGGAGCTCAAGCCTGTGGAGTAGTCCCTCTTTTGAACTCTTCTATCAGAGTCTTAGGTGTTATGGATTTAACTCCTTTCAAAGACTCGCCTCTTTTAGAAAATACTATTCTCTCCACATTCATATGCTCTGTTTTCTCCATAAGTGTC
>JALSOU010000032.1 GCA_026986305.1 Thermoplasmata archaeon
CCGCACCATAAAGTCCCAGACCTATGAAGGTTAGCATATAATCACCGTGATCTCCTCATCCACTCAATAGTTTCCTTTATCCCATCTTTTAGGGAGTACTCCGGTTTCCATCCAAGGCCTTTTATGTGGCCTATGTCTGCGAGGGATCGCTCCACTTCACCAGCCCTTTTCTCCCTGTATTCCGGCTCTTTTCCGCATCCAGTCTCATTTATTATCGTCTCTGCCAGCTCATTTATTGAAGTTTCTACCCCTGATCCGATGTTGAAGACATGCTCATCAGGAAGCTTTTCTGCGATAAGCGATAGTGCCCTCACCAGATCCTTCACATATACGAAATCTCTGGTCTGCTTTCCATCTCCATATATCACTGGAGACTTCTCCTCAATACATCTTCTTATGAATTTAGGTATAACAGCGGAATATTCCGAATTAGGGTCCTGTTTCGGACCGTAAACATTGAAAAACCTCGCCGAGATTCCCTTTATCCCGTATATCTCCCTGTAATTCTTTATCATGTTTTCAGATGCCAACTTCTGGCTGGCATAAGGGGATAATGGCTCAGGGCATGTGCTTTCATCCACAGGAACCTTCTCAGTATTGCCATAAACCGCACATGAGGAGGCGAAAATAATGGATGGAATGTCTTTTTTCCTCATCATTTCCAGAATCTTAACTGTACCGATGAAATTGGTCATGGATGTTTCAAGAGGCCGTTCTATGCTGTCCTGCACCCCCGGCACAGCTGCCAGATGAAAGACCACATCCACATCCTCTATGGAATTAAGTGCAGAGTCATCAAGTATTGAAGCAGATATGATCTCCACATCCAAACCCGAGAGATTTTCCTTTTTTCCAAGGGAAAAATCATCCAGAACCACAAGATCGTTGCTCTCTTTGAGGTATTCAGCGAGGTTTGAGCCTATGAAACCTGCTCCGCCTGTAATGAGTATTCTTCTGTCTTTGAGCATGGCTTACAATAGAGCGCTCCCTATTTGGAATTTACCCTAGCTCAACGCTCTTTTTATGGATTCCACAACATTTTCCATGTCCTCTTCAGATAAAAGAGGGTGCACAGGTATGGATATCACCCTTTCAGTAAGTCTTTCAGTAACAGGCAGTTTAGCTGTATATCCCATCTTTTTCATGATTTCCTGCTGGTGTATGGCGATGGGATAATATATCCCGTATCCTATCCCGTTCTTTGAGAACTCATCAATTATCCTTTTTCTGTAATCTGTCTTTATGGTGTACTGATGATAAACATGAAACGCCCTCTCGTCCACAAAAGGCACTTCCACCACATCTGAAAGGTTCTCGTTGTAGAGGAGCGCATTTCTCCTCCTTATCTCGTTGTTTTTATCCAGTTTTTCAAGCTGTTTTAGACCTATGGCTGCGGCTATGTTCGTCATTCTGAAATTCCACCCCAGCTCAGTATGTCTGTACCTTTCCTTTTGTCCGTGGTTTATGAGGTTCCTTATTTTCTCAGCCAAGTCTTCGTCATCTGTCGTCACCATCCCTCCTTCCCCCGTAGTCATGTTTTTAGTAGGGTAAAAACTGAATGCGCCGATATTTCCGATACTACCTGCTTTTTTACCCTTCCACTTGGCTCCATGAGCCTGACAGGCATCTTCAATTACAGGAACACCTTTTTCCTCAGCTATTTCCATTATTTCACCCATGTTTGCTGTTTGACCATATAGATGGACAGGCATTATGGCCCCTGTGTTTTCCCCTATTTTTTTCCTAAGGTCCTCAGGGTCCATGTTGAATGTATCTTCCTTTACATCTACAAAAACAGGCCTTCCCCCAGCCCTTATTATGCTGGTTGCAGACGCTATGAAGCTGAAGCTTGGGACTAGAACATCCTTTCCCCTTACGCTTAATGCTTCAAGGGCCAGAATCAGAGCCTGAGTGCCGCTGGTCGTTGAAATCGCATATTTGGTTCCGATATGTCTGGCAAAAGCATCCTCAAAATCTCTTACCCATTTCCCAGAGGCCAGCATGCCAGAATCCATTACTTTCAGGACCTCTTCCTTTTCCTCTCTTCCTATATCTGGTTTTGCTATGGGAATCATCTCATTCACCTGCATACTTTTTCAGAAAAGAGTATTCTTTACCACATTTTTCGCATCTAAAGTTCTCATCAAGCTTTTCACCGCATTCACACACAAAACCCACTATTCTGGCAGGATTTCCCACCACAAGGCTGTGTGGAGGAACATCTTTTGTGACCACAGATCCTGCCCCGACCATGCAGTATCTTCCCAGAGTTATCCCACAGACTATGGTTGAATTCGCACCTATACTCACTCCCTTTTCAACCCTTGTTTTGCACAGTCTCTTCTCATCCCAGAGCCATGCCCTAGGGTGTTTATCGTTGGTAAAGGTCACGCTGGGGCCTATGAATACATCATCACCTATCTCTACGCCGTGGTAGATAGAGACATGGTTCTGTATCTTCACACCGTTTCCTATCCTAACATCCTTGTCTATGTAAACCCCTTTTCCTATGTTGCACCCATTCCCTATTGTTGCTCCTTCTCTAACCTGTGTGTGGTGCCATATGTGGGTACCATCTCCTATTTTTGCACTTTCATCAACAACGGCTGTATCAGCTATGAAAACACTCATCTCATCCCTCTCGCTATTTTTTCAGCTTCCAAAGCCACTTTAAGTGAATGGAGAGACTCTTTTCCGCTTATTAAAGGTTCCCTGTCCTCCTTTATGCTGTTCAGAAACTCCTCTATTTCAATTTTAAGCGGCTCCCTGTACTTCAGATTTATCTGCTTTGTCGGATAACCTATCATCCTATCGTCCAGAGGCTCCTCATTTCTCATGGATATCTCCATGGACTGTTTCAGGTAGTTTATCTTTACAAAAGCCCTATCTAGAGTCACATACATCTCCCTTATCTTCACAGGTGAGGTCCAGTTTACTACTATGCTTGCAGAAGCATCCTTCATTTTAATCCATATGTGGGCGTGGTCTTCAAAATTAGTCTCCTTAAAGAAGCTCATGGCTTTTGCATCAACCTTCAAAACATCCTGCGATGTTAGGTATCTGATGATGTCTATGTCGTGAATCCCGAGGTCAAGAATTACACCGCTGGTTATTCCTGCCCGTGGGTTAGGCAGACCTATTCTCACGACATTAAAAGACAGGTATTTTCCACCATGCTTTTCAACCCATTCTTTGAAATACTGTATTATGGGATTGAACCTTTCTATGTGTCCAACCATCAGCTTTTTACCGCTTTCTTCCGCTTTTTTAACAAGAGCTCTCCCATCTTCTTCCTTATCAGCTATCGGCTTTTCTATCAACAGGTTGCTGTAATTAAGTACATTTTCCCCAACTTTGCGGTGTAATCTGGTCGGTACCGCAACAGATACAGCATCAGGTCTCTCTTTTTTCAGCATCTCCTCGTAATCTTTGTATGCTCTAGCTCCGTATTTTTTTGCCATCTCTTTAGCCCTTTCAAAATCTATGTCAGCGATGGCTGTGAGCTCAGATCCCTGTATCTCAGAATAAACTCTGGCATGGTGCTGTCCCATCTGGCCGGTCCCTATAACTGCTGTTTTCAGGGTTTCCATCTTTTTTCACCTTGGAAGTTTATGGCTAACACTTGGCAAGACATTAAAAAAAGTTTCGTAAAGCTTTATTTGCCTTAGATCTCTCTTTCTTCTCCTGGCTTAATCACCATAACCTTCGTTTTCACCCCTCTTTTTCTCACTTCTTCCTCAAATTTCTCTTGTGTTCCTGTGAGAACTGGGAATGTATCGTAGTGCATCGGTATCGCTATCTCTGGATTTATGAATTGAACCGCATAGGATGCCTCCACAGGGCCCATGGTGAAGTGAGAACCTATTGGCAACATTGCAACCTTAGGGCAGTAGATCTCACCAATTAGCTTCATATCTCCGAACAGCCCTGTATCTCCGGCATGGTAGAACGACCCTTCTTTTCCCATAACAACCACACCGGTTGGATTGGCAGTTCCGGAATGAAATGCCTGTGTTAGGGCTATTTTAAGTCCTTTTATATCTGCTGGACCTCCTATATTCATCCCCACAACATCCTTCACTCCTTTCTCAGAGGCCCTATTTGCAATCTCAAATATGCTTACAAAAGTGGCTCCTCTTTTCGCAATCTCAACAGCATCATCGAAGCCGTGGTCTCCGTGGTCGTGCGTAACTATCACTATGTCTGCGCTCACTTCTTCAAGCTTAACAGGGCTCTTTGGGTTTCCCCTTATCCAAGGGTCAACTAGTATTTTCTTTCCATCCATATGCACTTCAAACGCCGCATGTCCGAGGTATTTGACCTTCATATGCTCACCATCACTATATCTCTTTTTAGGTATAAAGAGTTATTCCCACACATTTCGAACGAATTTTTATTTCAGAAATATATGCCCCATGTCCCTCACATAGAACCAGTCATCATCTGTGTTAGCCTCATGTTTCAGCTTTAAGTACTGGAAGACCTGAGAATCTGTGTGGTCTGCGAGAAAAACAGCCACAGCTTCGGGGAGAGCAGGGTCCTTCGCAGAACCCCAGCCATTTTCCAGCTTTCCATGGTGGCTCAGAACTATGTGGACGATCTTTTTCCTGAGAAGATCTGGGAAGCCATCTATGCTTCTGCACTTCTCATCCACCATCTCAGCACCCATGAACACATGCCCCATAAGCTCCCCTTCTACGGTCATGTTTATGTTTGTGCTAACGCTGAACTCCCTCATCTTCCCTATATCATGGAGAAGAGCCCCTGCTATGGTCAG
>JALSOU010000033.1 GCA_026986305.1 Thermoplasmata archaeon
CCATAGGAACAGCAGCATTCTTTATGCTGATTCAGTTCATCCTATCCTTCTTCATAAGGGATGTGGAGGGAAAGGAAAGGCCGAAAAGAGGTGTGCCTGAATCAATAGGATTGATAGTTAAGTTCGCCATACCCATGGCATTCATAGGTTTGGGTGCAGGTCTGGTAATGCCGTTCATGCAGCTCCACTTCGCACTGAGGTTCGGCATGAGCCCAACAGGAATAGGCATAGTCTTCGCGGTGACCCAGCTTTCCATGATAGTTCTCATATTCGCTCTGCCGAGGATGGCGGAGAAAAAAGGAAGCGTGGCAACCGCCGTGCATTTGGAGTCCATAGCAACGGTTTTGATGGCCATACTACCTCTTTTAGCATACCTTCCCTTTGGATTCCTGCTTTTCACAGCGGTTTACATAATAAGAACGATAGTCATAAACTCTGTTGGCCCCATAACGAGCGCATTCCGCATGAGCGTCGTTAAAGAGGAAGACAGGGGCATAACCGATGCGACAATGGGCGTTGTGTGGATAGGTTTCAATTCCCTTGGATCCTTGATAGGTGGATACATAATGATGAGTTCCTTGGACCTTCCATTCTATCTGGCATCTTTTCTATATGGCCTATCTGTTCTGAGCTATTATCTGTTTTTCAGGCACATGGATGACCGATAAATGCTCTAAAACTTTTTAAACCACCTCAAAATTGGAGAAATGATTCCGATGAAAAACCCTGAAAAGGAGGAAAAAAATGATTGAGGCCACCCTCGCGGTGAAGATGGGGGAGAGCTGGGTTAGAGACATCCTTCTTAGATACAAGGTGACGATAAAGTTCCTCGGCTGGTTACCGGCCAATGAAGAAGAGGGCAGGGGCAAGAGCCTCATAGAGATAAGGGGCAAAGAGGAGGAGGTTCAGGAGATTCCAAAGGCTTTGGAGGAAAACCCCTTTGTGTGCAAGATTCAGCTGTCCAAGGTTGGGAAAGGAAGCATCCTAGGGGCCATAGAGGTGAATCAATGTTCCATATGCAGGGCCATACAGGGAACAGACTGCTTCCTTACTCACGGAGTAACCACGGAAGACGGCTCGCTTTTATTGAAGATAATGGCTGGAGAGAGGAAGAGCCTCAGGGATTTCGTTTCAAAGCTGGAAGAGGACGGCTGCGATATAAAGATAATATCACTAAGGGATCCTGAAAAAGAGGACCTGCTCACGGAAAGACAGGAGGAAATACTTAGAACAGCATACGAGATGGGGTACTTTGAATATCCAAAAAAGGTAAATATAAAGACTCTGGCCGACAGATTGGGGATGTCCGTATCCACACTATCGGAAATGCTCAGAAAGAGCGAAAAAAAGGTTTTGGAGTACTATTTTTCGGATAAATGATGTCTCTGGACTCTTATCTCATCACCTATCTCTATTATCGCATAGTTCCCTTCCTTTAAAGGCCCCGGATTTACAAAGACTGTGCCGTCAACCTTTTCCACTCCCGGAGACTCATGTATGTGTCCGAACAATGAGAGCCTCGGCCTGTGTTTATCCACTATCTCTCTTATGGCCTCGCTCCCTCCTCTGTGACCGAACATGGTTTTGTCCAATATTCCGTAAGGTGGGGTATGGGTAACCAGAACATCAGCCCCTTTGGCAACAGAATCAAGGATAAGTCCTATGTTTTCCTCACTATATGTGAAAAGGGTTGAGAAAGGTAGTGGATTTGAGGCTCCAAGACCTGCGAATATTAGCCCGTTTATTTCAGCCCGTTTTCCGTGCAGATCCACAGTATCGCATTCCTCAAAGACATCAACTATCTCAGGGGGGTCGCAGTTTCCCGGAACAGCCGCCTTTTTAAACGGAATCTCCGATAGTATAGCTTTGGCATCGGATTTTTCTCCGAAATTGGTTATGTCTCCTGAAATGACCACCAGATCCGGCCTTATTTCATCCATGTTTTTAGCCAGCCTTTTGACCATTTTCATGGATCCATGGATGTCAGATACCGCAACGATTCGCATGTTTCAGAAGAAATTGTCCAGAGTTTTAATCTTTTCTTCCTCGTTGTCAAAGAGAGATTCCATATTTTTTGCAAGAATTTCAACTCTCTGTGCCATGTATGGGGATATGTTGTACTTCCTAGCGAGGTTTTTGGTTATATCCACATACTTCTCCACGCTGCTCTGATGCACGGTTAAAACGAGCTCATGTCCGCACTCACATCTTCCTGATAGAGGTGGTCTCCTGTACTTTCTTCCGCACTTTGTGCACCTGAATTTTTGCGTCGAGAATGCCCTCATATTTCCCATTATGTCCCTTATGAAGTGGGTAGATATTATCTTTTCAGCAACATATTTTTCATCCACAGCGTCTATCTCCTCCGCCAGCTTCATCTGTCCCCCTATCTTCTCATCCATGCTTTTAAGCACAGTGTATTTTGATTTTATAGGCCCTTCTGAAATGTCGCTTGTATCGTGTGTAAACCAGAGGTTCTCATACTGTTCTGGTTTCCCTATCCTCTTCTTTACATGGTCTATTATGTCTGCAACATCCTTGGGATTTGCGTATTCCAGAGTTTTTCTGTAAAATTCAAGGGGATATCTGGTCATGAGGTCAACATTGTGCGCTTCTTTGTCTATTTCAGCAGGCTTTATCTTTGTGGTGAGTACTAAGGGTGCGTCCATCAGTCCTCCACGGGTGGACGGCAGGAAAGACCTCGAAAAGTTGAGGAGACCATCCATAAGTAGCATTATGCAGTCCTCATCTCCGTCGCAGTTCCTTCTTTTGGCTGTGTGGAAGTATGGGTGTCCGAATCCTATATTTGCGCGGGTATATCCGATTATTCTGGCGAGAACGCCTCCAGATGTGTGCGGAGCTAAACCCATAACGAGATGCCCTATGAGGTCCTCAGGACTTTCAGCGTTGTAGAACCTCTCAAGACCGTATATCTTTTCCAGCTCATCATCAACGAATTTTGAGACTTTCAACAGATATTCTCCAGCTTTTTTAGATGGGATTATATCCTGAGGAAATAGCTCTAACAGCTGGTCCTCGTTCTCAAGCTCGTTGCCGTATATGTCGTGGGTATATCCCAATCTTTTTGCGGTCTCAACATCTATACCTATCTCTCTGGGCCTGAAATGGGTGACAGGAACATCTGTCATGTCAAACCTGCATGTTCCGTCTTTGAACACAAAAACCCCATATTTCGCCCTTAAAATCCCTTTTTCAAGTATTTCAGGAGTTCTGTGCCTCGACATCATCCCTTTTACTCCCTTGATATCTGGAATCCTTTCCCCAAGCTCTCTAGCTGCCTCTGAGAGCATGTCTCCTAGTGGAATCTTCTCTTTTTTCACTTTCCCCTCAGGTATCGTGAAGCTACCGCACTTTGGACAGTATGGAAGTATGGTCTTAGTCCCGCAGTCTTCATTGGAACACACCCTTATGCCCACCTCAACCTCAATAACTTCCTTTTTTGCCGCGTTTTTCAGGAGTCTCTGGTCACCGCCTGCATTACCAAGTGGAAAAAGCACATGTGGAGGCGGTTTCATCCTCCTTTCATCGGCTTTTTCAGGCCTTCCCATCCTCGCCCCTATCCTTGTTGGTGCTTTCTCCATTATCTTTATCCCTGCAAGGGATGAGACAAGGTCCATGAGATTAGCAGAATCAGGCACATCCTTTTCGCTCCCAATTTTCCCAGATTTTTCCTCTAAACCGAGGGTGTATGCCAGAGCCCTGCCTTTTTTCACTATGTATGCACTATCTTTATATTTGTGGAGCGCTCCGAGTTTTATCAGTATTTCCTTTATTTTCGGGTTTTCAGGCAATATCAGTTTTTCACCGTCAATTTTTCCATTTTCAAGGACATAGTTTCTTAGCTCAATGACCTCATCTCTGCTAAGGTCATGCCAGAAGAAGTTGAACTTGGGATGCAGTGGAACACCGTATTTCTTTGAGAACTCAAAGGCTTCGTCCGTGCTCCAATTCTCATGCCCTTCAGGTATTTTTCCATACTTTTCCTCTGCTTCAAGCTCCCACCATTCAACGGTGAATGAGGCTGGCATTAGTGGATGGTTGTTTTCAAGGAATTCTCCGAATGGTATGAGTATTTCCCCAACATCCGCAATCCTCACCACTTTATGCCTTATCTTCTTCATCTCCTCTCCGCTGTTTACCTGTATGAAATCTCCGTTTTTCAGCACAACCATGGGTCCTTCAATGGTGTCGCAAGGGGTTATCACCCCGGCTTTACCCGGCCTCTCTATCTTTATCTGGGTGCCTAGAGCTGGAAAATCATCCAGAGCATACATGGTTGCCGGGTTCACCGCTATGGCCGCAATACCTGTTGTTCTAGCCCTCCCGTATCTTAGCCTGAATCCACCTTTCTTGCTGGGGGATGAGAAGACAGGCCTTCCTGCCAGAACCTCCTTTATGTACTTGTAGTTCGGCCCAACAGCCTTTCCTTCCTTGGAGCTCCCTTTCGAGTACTTCTCTATGTACTGGTCTATGAAGTCCCAGCCGCCGATATTCAGGGACTCGACATATTTCTTTATCTTCGCCGCTTTTAGGCACATGCCCTCAGCTATGACCAGACACGCTCCACCCCTCAGCCTATTGGTCTCAACCCTTTGAAGGTTTCTGTACCCTGTGACCTCCTCCTCTTCTGTACCCTCTCCGTCTATGCACACGGGACAGTTCCTGACTATCAGGTCTATCTCATCAGCGCTCGGCACATATTGAAGGTGCTGTGCCCTCTTGTAAAGAGGAATTTCTTCCTT
>JALSOU010000034.1 GCA_026986305.1 Thermoplasmata archaeon
TTTTATTCTTCTTTGCATAAACCTATCTCCCCTGTCCACCACACGCTGTTCCCGTCATATTCCAGAAGAGCTGGGAGAACATCCACTCCATTTTCAACAGCCTTTCTGAAGACTTCGGCGAATTTCGGATCAGTTTCCTCATTAGGAGCAAAACACAGGCTATCCTTTCTGAAAACCAGTGTCAAAAGCATGGCTTCCATTCCATTTTCAACCATCTCTATGAGGGTTTCAAGGTGTTTCCTCCCCCTTTCTGTTGGAGCGTCAGGAAATAGAGCAATTCCATCCCTTGTTAGAGTGCATCCCTTTACCTCGATTCCGATGCTTTTGTTCTCATGCTTTACCACAAAATCCAGCCTGCTGTGACCAACCGTAACTTCAGGCCTTATCTCTGCATATGGATAAAGCATATGCACCATTCTCTCAGATATCTTCCTGTGATACCCAGAATTTGTGAAAACCCACTGATTTCCGTATCTTGAAGCTATTAGGTCCCACTTTGTTTTTCTCTCTTCCTTATCAGCCCTTTTTAGAAGGACTCTATTTCCCATATAAAGCAGCTCTTCCAGCCTTCCCGGGTCATGTATATGTACTATTTCCTTATCTCCTTCAATTTCAACTATACCTGTGAATCTATTGGGTCTGAGGAGAAATTTTGCCTCAACATCATATGGTATGTCAAGAATCCTTACTTTATCCTTTCCATGAGTATTGCGGGACAAAGGTCTCTCACACCCTCTATCTTTGATATCTTTTCAGATATTATTTTATTAAGCTCGCTAGTGTCCTTCGCCCATATCTCCGCCATTATCATGTGGTCTCCTGTTGAAGTGTAAACCCATTTAACGCAGTCCATCTCTGAAAGCTCGTGGGCAGCCCTCAAAAAATGCTTGGGTTCAGCATCCATCCCTAGGAGTACAACGGTGTGATATCCCATCTTTTTTGGATCGACTTCAATGGTATATCGTACAATCACCCCTTCTTTTTCCAGCTTTTCTATTCGGTTTCTCACCGTACCTTCAGATATTCCCAGCATTGAAGCTATCTCTGTATATGGGGTCCTCGCATTCTTTTCCAGAATCTCTATGATTTTGAGGTCCTTTTCATCCATGATAATCACAGCGTTTTCTACGAACATCGTAGAAGTTTATAAACTTTTTTCACAGATCTGATACGAAATACTTAAATAGAGATTGCGAATTGCTGTTATTGAGGTGAAAAAATGAGAAAGTACAGATGTACTGTATGCGGATACATATACGACCCTGAAAAGGGGGATCCAGACAGCGGAATAGCGCCGGGAACACCGTTTGAGGAGATTCCAGACGACTGGGTGTGCCCAGTATGCGGAGTTAGCAAGGACAAGTTTGAGCCTCTCTGAGGTAGGAACATGGCTGTAAGGGAAATAAAGCCCGGAGTTTACTCGGTAGGCGCCATAGATTGGGACCGAACAGTCTTTGATGAGCTCATACCTCTTCCAGAAGGAACAAGCTACAACTCATATCTCATAAAGGGAAGAGAAAAAACAGCGCTCATAGACACGGTGGACCCAGCAAAGGAGCATATATTGATGGAGAATCTGGATGAACTCGGTGTAGAAAAGATAGATTACATAGTGGCCAACCATGCTGAGCAGGACCACTCTGGATCAATACCTGCAGTTCTTGAAAGATATCCTGAGGCGAAGGTGGTTACAAATGCCAAATGCAAGGGATTCCTTGTGGATTTGCTGCATATACCTGATGAAAGGTTCATGATCATAAACGACGGAGATGAGCTTTCTCTGGGTGATAAGACCCTGAGGTTCGTATTCACACCTTGGGTGCACTGGCCTGAGACCATGAGCACATATCTTGTGGAGGATAGGATCCTCTTTACCTGTGATTTCTTCGGTTCCCATGTGGCTACAAGCGACCTTTATGCGAAGGGGAACTATGAGGTCTATGCAGGAGCTAAGAGATACTATGCAGAGATAATGATGCCTTTCAGGATGATGGTCAGAAAGAATGTTCAGAAGATAGAGTCCATGGATGTTGAGATAATTGCTCCGAGTCATGGTCCATTATACAAAGATCCTAAGTTCATAATAGACGCATACAAGGACTGGACATCTGATGATGTGAAAAACGAGGCGATAATAGCCTATGTTTCAATGCATGGAAGCACCAAGAAGGCGGCAGAGCATCTTGCAGGAGCGCTCATGGAGCGCGGAATATCTGTAAAGGTCTTCAATCTAAGCACTGCGGACATAGGTGAGCTTGCCATGGCTCTTGTCGATGCTGCAACAATGGTCATCGCAGCGCCTACTGTTCTGGGTGGAATACACCCCTCAGCCATATACGCCGCATATCTCGTGAACGCTCTCAGACCCAAGCTCAAAGTGATGGGCATAATAAGCTCATACAGCTGGGGCGGAATGGCGGCTCAACATGTACAAAACTGCATAAGTGTAATAAAGCCGGATATGCTGGAGCCCCTGCTGATAAAGGGAGATCCTGAGGAAGAAGATCTGAGGAAAATAGAGGCTATGGCCGATGAAATCCTCAAAAAACACCGGGATCTAAATTTAATAGAAAAAGGAGGTGAATAAATGGAAATAAGAACAGGAGATTGGAAAGGAGAAAAGCATGTACCTGTGATAGAGTATGAAAAGAAGGGTGACGGAGTGGAAGTGGAGGTCTCTGTTGGAAAGGAGATTCCTCATCCAAACACTCCTGAGCACCATATAGCGTGGATAGAGCTGTACTTCAAGCCAGAAGACGGGCAGTTTCCCATACTGGTGGGACGGGCGGATTTTAGCAACCACGGAGACCCGCTGAGCGAACCCATAGCCAAGTTCCACTTCAAGAGCCAGAAGAAAGGGAAGCTCATTGCGCTCTCCTACTGCAACATACACGGACTATGGGAGAATGAGGTGGAGGTTCAGTGATGGTAAGCGAAGAAGAGGTTCTGGAAGCGATGAAAAAGGCTGGAAAGCCCCTTAAAACTCAGGAAATAGCAGATATGCTTGGGGCTGATAAGAAGGATGTTGATAAGATAATCAAGAAATTGAAGAAAGACGGAAGGATAGTTAGCCCTAAAAGGTGCTATTACGAGCCTTCCTGAATCACTCTCAAAAATCAAAGTAAGGAGGTGAAATGATGAACGATAGTTCAGCAGAAACCTCTCTTAAAATCAAAGTAAGGAGGTGAAAAAATGGTAGTGATAGGAGAAAAGTTCCCGGAAATAGAGGTGAACACAACCCACGGAAGAATGAAGCTGCCGGACCAGTTCGCAGGAAAGTGGTTCGTGCTGTTCAGCCATCCCGCAGACTTCACACCTGTCTGCACAACAGAGTTCTATGCCATGCAGAAGCGTCTTGACAAGTTCAAGGAGCTGGGAGCAGAAGTGATAGGTCTAAGCGTGGATCAGGTGTTCAGCCACCTGAAATGGATGGAGTGGATAAAGGACAACCTAGGCGTTGAGATAGAGTTTCCGGTGATTGCAGACGACAGAGGAGATGTGGCTGAAGCCCTCGGGATGATTCCACAGGGTGCTACGATAACTGCAAGGGCAGTGTTCATGGTAGATCCGAAGGGGGTCATAAGGGCCATAGTGTATTATCCGGCAGAGGTCGGCAGAGACTGGGACGAGATACTGAGAGCTCTCAAAGCTCTGCAGACAAGCGATGCTAACGGCGTTGCCTTACCGCACAAGTGGCCGAACAATGAGCTCATCGGAGACAGGGCGATAGTTCCACCTGCAGGAACAACAGAAGCCATAAAGGAGCGCGAGGAAGCCAAGGCAAAGGGAGAAATAGAGTGCTACGACTGGTGGCTCTGCCACAAAAAACTTTAAACCCCTTAACTATTCTTTATTCGGTGATACCGTGATTGATAAGGAGATGGAAGAAGCCATAAATAAGCAGATAAACGAGGAGATGTACTCAGCATACCTGTACCTCTCCATGTCGGCGTATTTTGAGAAGATTGGACTGAAAGGATTTGCAAACTGGATGCATGTCCAGTACAAGGAAGAGATGGACCACGCCATGAAGTTCTACAGATATCTAATAGAAAGAGGTGGCACCGTAAGACTTTACGGGATAAAGGAGCCGCCGCATGAGTGGAAATCTCCTTTAGATGCGTTTGAGCAGACTCTGGAGCATGAAAAGCACATAACCAAGTGCATAAACTATCTCGTTGATCTTGCAGAGAAGAAGAAGGACAGGGCAACCTTCAACATGCTACAGTGGTACATAGACGAGCAGGTTGAGGAGGAAGCCAACGATGAAGAGATTATAGCCAGATTGAAACTCATAGGAGACAGTCCTCAGGGTATATTCATGCTTGACAGGGAGCTTGCCCAGAGAACCTATGTTCCCCTAGCTTCCGAGGAATAAGGAGGTGCGAATGTGGATATAGAGGATTACAGCCTTGAAGAGCTCCTTTTAGCAGCTATAAAGAGCGAGATAGAGGCAGAAAAGGTATATATGGAGCTGGCTAACAGGGTTAAAAATCCCTTCCTTAAAGGAAGATTGGAGTTTCTTTCGAAGGAAGAGGCCAGACACAGGGCATTTCTTGAGGCGATATACAAAAAGACATTCCCTGACTCAGATATGAGAATTCCTGAAAAAACACCTGTTCCTTTGCCTGAAATCCAGCTTTACGGGGAAAGCGGTGATATGAGAGATGTGATAATGGTTCTTGAAGACGGAATGAGGGCGGAGAAAGCTGCCCATGAGTTCTACAGTTCTCTCAAAGAGAGGTTCAACGATGAGAAG
>JALSOU010000035.1 GCA_026986305.1 Thermoplasmata archaeon
TTATTTGAATTTTTAAAAATATTTTCCTCTGTCATATGAGTTATTACAGGATATGAAATATTTCCAGTACCTTTTAGAAAATTGCTTTTTTCCTCGTTAAAAAGAAACATATTGGAGTCACCTTGGGAATTTAAGGTAGAGAACAACATCATAAAAGCGATTATCAGATATATTGATTTCATATTAGCCTCCTCCGTTTATTCCTCTAACATAGGTGTTTCCTTTCCACTCTGTATTTGAGCTGGCTTTCATGATTCCCTCAAATATCTCCAACTCCATAACCATCGTGTCATAGTACCCGCTCAGCACATCGTTTTTCTCATTTCCTTTCATTCCTTTTCTTCCTCCATATCCATATAACCGCAGAAGCGGTTATTATCGTTCCTATCCCCGTCAGTACCAGCATTTCCATGGAAATGCCTTTATTCTCTTTTGGTGGAGTTCCATTGTCTATTATGACTATTCTACCCTCAGGATCTGTTGTGATTATTTCATCGAAACCATCGTTGTCTGTGTCAGCATGAATTATCACTGGCGTATAATCAAAATATTGAATGCTCTCTCTAGGATTTTGATATATGTTTAACTTCCATTTTAAATTTCCTTTTTTACTGTCAAGACATTCCATTTCTCCAGAATATTTAATCACAATAATTTCATCATTCCCATCATTATCTGCATCAAAAGAGGAGATTGTTCCGGTATACTGGTCTGGAGTATATGGACCAGTAGCATTTCTTTGCCATCTTAATTTTCCATCAGCAGTGAGAGAAATCACTGCTCCACCTATACTCCAAAAAATTTCCGAATTTTTAGATATTGACAGAGGTAAAAATTCTAAATCCAAAAATTCTGTATTGTAGCGCCATACTAAAGAACCATCGTACATATTCATACATTCAAGAGATGCGTGACCCTTATTACGTCTTATGTATATTTTAAAATTATTATCTGATTGATATACATAATAAGTACTGCTGCCTTTTTCTAGTGTTTTTTCCCACAAGATTTTAGTTGTAGAATTTTCTATTCGCATTTTAAAGAGATAAAATTCGTCTCCAGCTCTATAAAAATTAGATCTGCTCGCATAAAAAACATCAGATGAACTCCATAGCCCAACAAAAAGATAATCTTTTATGAAAAGTATTTCTGAAACGCCCTCATATTTGTTTATATTAAACCTATATTCATATTTTATTTCCCCATTTCCATTTAAGATATTGAGTTTTGTGCCTCCACATATAATTTCGTTTTTTCCATCAAAATCTATATCGCCTACAAACAATGATTGCTGAGTTATTCTCCCATCAATCTTTTTTCTCCACATTTCTTTTCCATTAAAACTAAAAGCATGTAAAAGAGAAAAATTTGAACGCCCATCACATATAGAAAATAATATTTCAGGTTTTGAATCTCCCGTTATATTTCCTATAGTGATTGCAGAAATCTTTGAAAAAGAAACTTTTTCTGTGTTTAATAGAGTGTCATTGTTTTCTCTAAAACTCCACAGCACATATAGAGAATTATTAAAAACATAAAGAGAATTATCTAGAAGTGAAACACCAATAATCTCTGTACTCCCATCGCCATTTATATCAGCACTTAAAAGCGTTCTGCTTATTCCCCTTATTTTTCCTGTAAAAGATACGTGAGGGTATGTTATATTTCCTTTTCCTTCGAAATAGTTGGAATATGTGGGATTTCCACCATAAGAAACCCATGATGGATAAGCAGCGGTTGTAGCTGTTTGAAAAATAAGTGTGAAAAATATTAGAATTGTGAGCTTTTTCATCACGATGCCTCCTTCCAGTTTATATTTCTGATATATCCATTATTAAACTGAGGGTCGTTTACATCTCCATGAAACAACGGATAGAATATATCCAACTCCATAACCATCGTGTCATAGTACCCGCTCAGCACATCGTTTATGAAGGTATAAACTGTTTTTATGAAATCTATAACCTTCAGTGGATCCATGTTACCGTATGCATTTATCATATCCTTCACATCCTGAGAGACAGCTATTCCGTGTTTTTCCAGAGTATCTAAGATTGCTTTTAAGTTTATGTCTGCCATGGCGATGGTATTCTCCTTCAAATCTCCCGTTATAACTTTTATCATGGACATAGCATCGAAATATAAGCATTTCGGTATTTATAATTTTCGGTGGCCTGATGGGTGAGTATTAATTCAAGCGAAATAGAATTGTGCCTTATCGTATACAAAAAGTTACTAGAGATATAAAAATTCTGGGATTTTTGCAAGAATGTTCAATTTTGACAATCTGTAGAAAAAGATGTGTGAAGTCGATCATCACTACCGACCTCTCCGACACCTATAAATACTATGCCTACCATATCCCTCTCTGTCTCTATGAGGTGGTAAATAAGATGGCGAATTCTAAATCGGAAATAAAAGAGAAGAAACTCGACATTCTAGCCATAATGGAACCGTTTATTAGAAAGGCACCGAAAAAGGTCATGATTCCCCTGAGTGAAAAGAAAAAACTCAAGGAGGAGAGGGGTTCAAAGTACACTGAAATACCTCCTATAGATAACCCAAACATTGAGATTCTTGAGATAAAGCCCATAGTCAAGGATATGAGCTATGCGAGGATAATTTACGACAATGAAAAGAGCGAATACCTTTATCAGGCCATAGAGCCACAGCTCACAGACGAGGAAAAAGCAACCCTTGAGCTAATAAAGGACTCACTCAAAAGGACAATGGATTATGAATGGGAAAAGCTGGAGGAGAAGGACAAGAGACAATACCTCATAGAGAGTGTGGAGAGCTTCATAAAGAGCAGGGAACTGAAGATAGATGAGATAAGCAAGGAAAAGATAATGTACTATCTTATAAGGGATTTTGTGGGCTATGGACCCATAGACATATTGATGACCGACGAGGACATAGAGGATATTTCATGCGATGGCACAGGAATACCGCTGTTCATTTTCCATAAAAAATACGAATCTATAAAAACAGATATTGTCTTTGAAGATGATGAAACCCTTGATTCATTCGTTATTGCTCTGGGTCAGAGATGCGGAAAGAACATCTCTGTGGCAAACCCAATACTGGATGGGACCACAAAGGAGGGACATAGAGTTCAGGCCACATATTCAAGGGAAGTTACAACGAGGGGCTCTTCCTTCACAATAAGGCGTTTCAAAGAAAAGCCATTCACTCCAGTCGATCTGATAAAGTTTCACACAGCTTCTCCAGAGATGATAGCATACCTGTGGATGATGGTGGAAAACGGCAAATCCCTTATTGTATGCGGAGGAACTGCCTGTGGAAAAACCGCCACATTGAACGCCATAACCCTCTTCATACCTCCGGGCGCAAAGATAGTTACCATGGAAGACACTAGGGAAATAAATCTCCCGCATGAGAACTGGATACCGGGCACAACTAGGAGCGGATTCGGTGAAAGAGGCCCTGATGGCAAGGCTCCTGGAGAAATAGACATGTATGACCTTGTCAGGGCAGCTCTGAGGCAGAGACCGAACTACATCATAGTGGGAGAGGTGAGAGGAAAGGAGACATATACGATGTTTCAGGCCATGGCCACTGGCCACACCACATATACAACTATGCACGCAGATTCTGTAAAATCGATGGTTCACAGGCTTGAAAACCCACCTATAAACACCCCGAGGATACTTCTCACAGCCCTCAATCTGGTGATAATACAGACATTTGCGAGGGTCAAGGACCAGCAGGTCAGAAGGATAAAGGAAATCGTGGAAATAGTTGGCTTCGAGGCCGAAACAAACGAGCTAGTCACAAATCAGGTATTCGCATGGGATCAGGCCACGGATTCCTTCATATATAAGGGACATAGCTTCCTTCTTGACGGAATAATGGAAATGAAGAACATGACCCACGAGGATATGCAAAAAGAGCTGGATAGACGGGTGGAAGTGATAGAGTATATGGTTAAAAAGGATATAACGGATTACAGGGAGCTTTCTAAGATAATCACCGCATATTACAAGGATCCGGAGGAAACCATAGAGAGGATTAGGGAAGAGATGATGGAGATGGAGGAGGAAAAGAATGAGTCCTGAGGTAAGCGATGCATTCAAGGGCCTTGAAACGAAGAAATGGAGCCTTTTCCGCACAAAAAAGATAAGGACAGAGGATGTTATAGAGGGATATGGACCTCACATAATTTATCTTCCAAAGGAAGCTGTTCCGAGCCAGATAAAGCTCACCCCATATCAGCAGACATGCATAAGGATAATGGGTAAAAAGGCAAAGCAGGAGCTGGATAAATACCCTGACCTGGAAGAATGGCTTCTAAAGGCTAGAATAAGGATGCGCCCTGAGGAATACCTCGCTTATGTGCTTTTCACAGACTTGATATCAAAGATATCTCTCATAGCTTTGGGTCTCTTCTTCATGCTCATATTCGGCCCTCTTTTGGGATTTTTCGGTTATCTAATAGGAATTATAATGATGCTCTTCGCCTTCTTAATCAAAAAAATCCTGCTCTATGCTCCGAAATCAAAGGCAAAGGCAAGGGCAAGGAATATAGACAAAAAGCTGGCATCCGCCATGTCATTCGTCGCAGCTCTGGCATCTGCGGATGTAAATGTGGATGTTATATTCAAGGAGCTCTCCAAGCAGCCGATTTACGGCGAGATACAGAAGGAGGCTGAATGGATAACGAGGGATACG
>JALSOU010000036.1 GCA_026986305.1 Thermoplasmata archaeon
CCTATGCTGAGATAAAGCTCAAATATCTCCGCAGAAAACTGCTCCATAACCCCGTTTCTGTAAAGCGTAATCATGGAAGGTGGCAGTGACACAGGCATCATTCCAGACTCTATGAGCGCATTGAGCACATGTAGGTTAAGCTCCCTCACATCCCTCTGCACCTTTGAGAAGTATTCAAACTGCCACTCTCCCTTGAAACCATCCTTCAATCCCCCCTCTTTTGCCAATATGTGGCCAAATGACCCTGCACCGTGAACCACTATGACCTCTTTCTGAGATGAGGAGATTTCAGAGGCTAAGCGCTTTAATACCTCGGTTTTCAGGCTTTTCTCCCGGGATTTGTCCGTTATTACGCTTCCGCCTAACTTTATGAGATGCATGGATGGAGAGCGCTCTCTCATTTATTATTTTAGGTTTTCCTCACTGATGTAGAAACCTTTATATCTCCAGAGCCATTTCCCTTTTTAACTTATGAAGCATAGGAGGAATTATATGAAAGGGAAAAAACCCTCGGAGCTTATAGCCTTGCTTATAGTAGGGATGATGATATTTTCATCCTTCGGGGCACTGGCGTTTAATACCAATGCACAGGAGAATGTAAAAGAGGTGAAAGGCAATCATCTAGGTCTGGACCCAAGCAAGATAGGGTTCAGTGGAACTTTGGGCCAACATCCACCGCAGACAAACGGTTTTGATAATAGCTTCCTTCAATATCACCATATTCAGGATGTTTGGGCCAAGGGAATATATGGGAACGGAACCAAGGTGGCTGTTGTTGACGATGGAATGGATTTTTCAAACCCTGATCTAAACAACACATGGGCTGTGGACAATGACCCCAACTCTCCTTATTATGGATGGCCAATCGCATTTGACCCCAAATCTATGAATACCTATCTTTCCACAGGTAGTCCGGCTGGAACATGGTATGCAGACCTTTCCAGAAACGGAACAGGTCCTTTTGAGGAAACCCATGACATAGAAATGGATGGAAACAATCACTTCGCCCTTTCAGAGAGGATAGGTCATGATTCTGACGATGCGAGGACGAGTGATGGTGGAGATAAGGCCATAGCAACAGGAGGAAAGAGATACTTCGATCTGAGAGATTTATATGCCATCTCAAATGATACATACTGGTTCATAGGATTCTCCAGCGGTCAGCTTGCCAGCGCAAGACCCGCTAACTTCACCTTTGAGGTGTTCATAGACACGGATAACGCTTCATCCGGAGCGCTCTATGCTCCAGGAAACAAACACATAGACTTCATAAGCGCTCACAAAGCTCCTATATTTGATGTTTCAATAAGTCCAGATGGAAAATATATTGCAACAGCAGGAGGGCTTACAAAAGATAGACTTGAGATAGACCCAACTATAAAAATATGGGATGCCAGCAATGGAAAACTGGTAAAGACAATTTATGCCCACCAGAGCCCAAGGGTCCCATATTCTTTGACATGGTCTCCTGACGGCTCATTATTTGCATCTATGGATTCAAAGGATGTTTATCTCTTCGATACCTCTTCATGGAGCGTCCTCCATCATTGGTCCATAGATGATAGCTCTCAGTGGTGGAGGGAAGCCAATGTAAGGAGCTCAACCCTTCAGTTTACTCCAAATGGTACTTATCTTCTTGCTTCTAGCTATGAGAGGTTGTATATATTTAATATAACTGGATCTCATATATATAGCAAGAATTATTCCGTACTTTCAACATCAAACATAGAATCTATTGCAATAAGTCCAGATGGTATGCACATCGCAGGTACAACAGATACAAAGACCATTGGAATATGGAATTGGAGTGATGTAATAGATCACATAGGTTCAAACTCTGTTCTGCAGCCTGTTAAAAAGCTGAATGAAAATTCTAACAAAACAACATGCATCCTTTGGTCCTCTGACGGGAAGCATATACTGGCAAGCTATGGAAATCATGCCATAAAGTATTGGGATATCGGTAAATGGAATGGAAGCGATGGCACTCTCAATAAGACATTTAGGGATGAAGCGATAACGGTTAATAGTATACAGTGGATAGATTCAAGCCACTTTGTCTCTGCAAGTGGAGACCTTGGCGGTAATCTATTCTCGCTGAAATACTGGGATCTGAACTCTGGTAGCGCATATAAAATCGTAAACAGAAGCATGCCTGTGTTTTCCGTGGATGTTAATCCTGTGAACAAGGATGTGGTCGCCGTCTCTGCTGACGGAAAAGCAGGGGTTTATTCTTCATCAGGGGATTTCAAGTTCTGGCTAATCCAAAACAAACCGGACTATGCTATATATGTGAACGGATCATCGTTTTACAGTGTTACCCAGAGCCAGTGGGAAATTGAGATGGATGACCCTGTTTTGTATATCTGGAATGAAAGCAGGAATGCATGGGACTCTACATCATTTACAAATAAAACCATAGGTGGAATATACGCATATAAAGCTGGCAATCTAGACATATTCCACACATTTGCCATACCCAGAACCTTCTTCAAGAACGGAAAAAATCAGAACTGGCTTGCAATAGAGGTTGCAAGCACAGGACAGAACGCATCCCATGCTCAGGACACCACTCCTTCAGATATGAATGTTATCGACATGAACAAAAATGGTATAGATGATTCCATAGACCCAAGCGCGAGCAATCCTACTATGCCCGGTCTGAGCTGGGATAATGGATATACCAGTCTAAGTCATTTCGCTTATAAGAAGATTAGAAAATATGTCGTATCATCCGACATACAGTCAGATACTGGATATTTCCACTTTGGATATCTGCCAGCTACTTCTCTTGGACATATTGGAATACTGGCAGTGGATAGCAAGGACAACAAGAAATGGAATTATGACAAGATATATATCGATATGAACGGTGATTTCGTGTTCGATAAAAATGACGTATGTGTTTCAAAAGAGCATCCAGTTGCTGTTTATGATGCAGATGGAGACGGTACACCTGACCTTTCAGGAGGCATGCTCTACTATATCGCTGATGGAAAGACTCCACTTCCTTACTCTGAGAAGTTCGCTGAAAGGCATGGATTAAAAAATATAATTCCGAAAAATGGGTGTCTTGCTGCATTTATAGGTGAATATGATATAATAGATAATCTCATAACAAAACACGGAACTGAAGTGGCCTCGGCTATAGTAGCGCAGGGTGTGCAAGACATCTCTGGAAACAGGATAAAAGGAGTCGCGCCAGGTGCTAAAATAATTCCAATAGTCCATGGAAGAGACTATCCTGTGGATGCATGGTACTTTGCTGTGGACGGTTACGATGGAATTCCCGGAACTTCTGATGATGCCAATATAGTTTGCAACGCCTTTACATTCCCGAAGAAATCTTCTGGCTGGGATGAGTATTCACCTCAGATGGATTATATATCCAGGGTGTATGCCAACGGTTCAGCCATATTTGTGGTGAGCGCAGGAGATGAAAGCACGAGAAATTATGGCGGCATACAGGCCCCAGGAGCTTCACCCTATGTGATAACCGTGTCCATGGCAGAGTCAAGTACTTTCCAGGAATACTCCTCTATTGGTCTATCAGATCATCCTGTAAATGGTGACCCGTATCCATCTTCTCAATATGGCCCTTCGGAGATAGGGACACCTAAGCCAGATGTGATAGCTATGGGTGTGGGTACAGTAGATAAGCCAGTAACAGGGTCGGATGATAACTGGAAAGGCTCAGATCATGCAGCAGCAAATGTTGCAGGCATCCTAGCTCTTATATCTCAGGCTTTCTACGAGAAAAATCAGAGAAGGGCAAATGCCGAAGAGATTCACAGCATATTGATGGCAGGTGCTGAAGATAGAGGATATGATATACTATCTCAGGGTGCAGGCTTTGTAAATGCCTCCGCCTCTGTGGACATGGCTCTAGGAACAGAAGGAGTTTACTTTGATAGACCCGTTCTCACTCCAGGTTATTATGCAGGTAAAACACCAGAATACTTCCTGAAAACTATGAAAGCAGGAGAGAACTATTCAGATAACATCCATATAGAGGCTGTAAAAGCTCATTCTTCTGCGGATGTCTCTGCAAAGGCCTTCCAGAAGATAGGGGAATACGACTTTGACATGATAACTGAGAAGTACAGCCTACCAGCTTCTCATTATTATTCTCAGTTCCAGTACTTCAACTACACAGTTCTGCACGATTACAACAATAACTACACTTCAGACCCATACAATTATCCATATCACGCATCCAACAAGTCCATAATCCCCAACGGCACATCTCTCATGAGGGTTATTATATATACTAACAGCTCAAATCTTGATCTGGATGGGAACGGAATTCTGGATTCAAGTGATGTACAGTATTATGCAACACTTAGCAGCCTCTTTGTTGACGCACAGCACGGTGTAATAAAGCAGAACATCATTTCCATACCTTCAGGAAAGCCCAATGTTATGGAGCTAGTGATAAGCAACCCGCTTCTAAGGGTAAACAGCGATGACCCTGCCCTTGCACTTATGTTGCTTCCAGTAGCAAACTTCAAGGATACAAAGATAACCTGGCATGTAAAGTGTGAATTCTATGGGCTGGAAGACTGGAACTGGATAAACCTTCAGGCACCAGGCTCAGTTAATGTTGGAGATAACGAACTATCTTTATCGGTCCATGTGCCTGAAAACGCAAGTCCCGGAACATAT
>JALSOU010000037.1 GCA_026986305.1 Thermoplasmata archaeon
ATCTATTTTCCCAAAGTCCCTTATTATCTCAGGCCCAGTTCCCTTTCTATGGGCCTCTATGTTATCCTCGCTTTCAAACTGGCGTGGAAACCATCTGTTTTTCCTGTCTTTCATCATATTTTCAAGTATCTCTTTCGCACCTTTGCTTCCTTTTTCAGCAGGACTCAGGATGATGTTAGCGCCGTAGGAGCGCATCATGGCCCTTCTTTCTTCACTCATGCTTTCAGGCATTACTGCCGTGAAACTGTACCCTCTCAAGGATGATAGCATGGCCAAGGAGATGCCTGTGTTTCCGCTGGTTGCTTCAACAATCTCCATCCCTTTTCTCAACTCCCCTCGGCTTTCAGCCATCTTCATCATGTACCACGCAGCCCTGTCCTTTATGCTGCCTGTTGGATTATAGCCTTCAAGCTTTATGCCTATGTTATCAACATAAACATACGGGGTGTTCCCAATAAAATCATATGGCCATATTTTATCCACAAAATCACCTCTATCTGGGTTTAACAGCAACAGAGCGCTCTGCAGGCGGTCTCAACAAAATTTGCCGCCATCCTTCCTGACTTTTCCGTTTATCTAATAAATGTTTTGGTTAAACATGGTCCTGAGAAAACTCTAAATCCATGGGATTTATGCAGTGTAAGGTGTTTCCATGGACATAGAAAAGATAAGAAAGGATGCTGAGGCTTTCACAAAGGAGATTGAGGAGGAGTACTACCAGAATTTAGGGGGATTCAAGGATGAGCTGAACATAAGCTCAATCTATGATAAGTACGCTCATCTTTTCACCAGAGATGTCGTGGATTTTCTGAGGAAATTGAGAGATGGGGCAGAGGGGGAGGAGAAAAGGCAGAACTCAATGCTCTACGCATTCATAGCAGGAGAATACATAGGCAACCTAACCAAGGAGCTGGATGAAAGGTATATGACTGAGGACGCCAAGGCAACTGTGAAGATAGATGGAAAGGATGTTCCTTACAGGCAGGTATCAATAATGATTTCAAACGAGGATTCAAGGGAAAAGAGGTCTATGATGGATGACCTCACAGACCCTATTGTGGAGAGGCACAACGAGATTCTCAAAGAGAGGATGTTGAAGCTCCATGACCTAGCTGAGGAACTGGGCTATGGAAATTACATAGAGATGATTGAGGACCTCAAGGGATTCAAAATAAGACCTGTTAAGGATATGATGGAATCCTTCCTTAGGGAGACTGAGAAGGTTTATGTGGATACTATGAACGAGGCCCTTGAAAAGTGGGGAATAACCGTGCATGAAGCAGAGAGGCACGATGTCTCATACATGTTCAGGGCAAAGGAGTTTGATAGGTATTTCCCGAAAGATGGGGTGGTAGATAATTGGAAAGCCACGATGAGAGGCATAGGAATAGACCCTGACAGCCAGAAGAATGTGATTTTAGACACTGAGGAGAGGCCTAAAAAGTATCCGAGGGCCTTCACCATGCCCCTCGATGTGCCAGACAAGGTCATACTCTTCATAACCCCCCATGGAGGGCAGGACGATTATCAGGCCATGCTGCATGAAGGAGGACACACAGAGCACTTCGCCCATGTGGACAGAGCGCATCCCTTTGAGTACAAGTATCTCGGAGATGTCTCAGTATCTGAAAGCTACGCATTCCTTTTCAACTACCTTCCCACGGATGGACTGTGGCTCAAAAAATTCCTGAAAATGGATGATGAAACCGTGGAGAGATATCTGAGGTTCGCATTCCTGAACAAGCTATTCTTCCTTAGAAGGTATGCCTCAAAGATAATCTACGAGATGGAATTGCATTCAAAGAGAGATATAGAGGGTATGGATGCGAAATACAAGGAGATAATGGAGAAAGGCCTGAAGATAAGGCACAAAGCCAACAGATATCTTCTGGATGTTGATGACGGGTTCTATGTGGCTCAGTACCTGAGGGCGTGGATATTTGAGGTGCAGCTCCGAAAACACCTGATGGAAAAAACCCAGAGGGAATGGTTCCTTTCAAGAGATGCTGGGAGCATACTGAAAGAGCTCTGGTCATACGGGCAGAAGTACAGCGTTGAAGAGCTGGCCAGAATGATAGGGTACGATGGGATAGATGCGGGCCCTATGGCGGAAGAGGTGAAAGGGGCCCTTGAAAAATAGGGTTTCCATGCGCTTTTCCCTCATAAAAGGAGAGATAAAGCATTCTGGAATGAGGAAGCATGGGGATAAGCTGTACTGGGCAGAGTCCTTCGATAATGATGCTGTAAAAAGCGAGTATGAACCAAGAGGCCCTTATCTCATTTACGATGGAAATTCCATAAAAACGGATATCTTCGGGCAAATCCCCCTATTTATCGGAGAGAGCAGGGTTGAAAACCGCATCTTTGAAGGTGGAATCCAGCACGATCCATTGGAGGAGATAATCGTTGAAGACCATTCTTTGAGTTTTCACAAGAGGGATCTCCTCCAACATGTTAATGTGAAAGATCCTGTTGAAGAGCTTTCCAGACTTTTCTCAGAGTCCGTGAGGATAAGGGCAGAAGACAGGGCTGGAGTGCTTTTATCGGGAGGTGTGGACTCCTCAGCAATAGCCACTGTTCTCAGCAAGGAGGGATATGAATTCATGGGAATATGCATCTCAGATGGGGTGGATGCAGAATACGCTGAAAAACTATCAAAGAGGCTTGGTTTTGAGCTCATATCAGTGCATCTGGACATGGAAGAGGTTGAAGGGGCGATCCCTGAGATATACCGCATACTAGGCATGAAAGAGTATATGAATTCAACACCTGTTTATCTGCCTGTCATAACCTCCCTCTCCATAACATTCTACTTCGCAATGAGAGAAGCTTGGAGGAACGGAATAAAGGCTGTTTTCTCAGGCATAGGCTCGGAGGAGCTCTTCGCAGGTTTCAGGGACTGGACTGGGGAACCTATGGAAAAGCAGGTTTTGGAGCGCTCCTACACGATATACAAAAGGGACCTTTGGAGGGATTACGCCATAGCGGAGGACTTCGGAATAAAGATGAAGTATCCGTTTCTGGACAGGATATTTGCAGAGAGGGCTCTCTCAATACCTGTGGACTTGAAGGTGAAGGATGGGGTTAAGAAGTGGATATGGAGGAAGAGCGCACAGAGACTTGGAGTTCCTGAGGAGAATGCGTGGAGAAAGAATAAGGCCGCACAGTACGGATCAGGAGCCGATAAAATCCTTGAAAAACTGGCTAAAAATAGCGGGAAAAAGTATAGGATGAGGTATCTGATGGATATTTTGATGGGTGAGTAAAGCTTTTTTCCATGGAAATGATGCAGGAATATGCTCAGGAGAGCACATGTGTATTTCAGTGGAAAGGTTCAGGGTGTGTTTTTCAGGGCAAACACGGAGAAAAAAGCCAGAGAGCTGGGGGTTAATGGATGGGTTAGAAACCTGCCTGATGGAAGGGTGGAGGCTGTGTTTGAGGCTGAGGAACCCATAGTTAAGGAGCTTATAGAGTGGTGCAGGACCTCCCAGCCCTATGCAAAGGTTAGCGGCGTGGAAATCAAATGGGAAGAGCCGGAGGGAGAAAAGGGATTCAGGATACGATACTAATTTAATCCCAGCCATTTTCCCCTGTGGCTGTAAGGAATTTCCGCAAGAGATACATCGTGTTTCAGGTTGAGGGTAAGGAGCTAACGAGAAAGGAGATTATAAAGCTGATTAACCTAAGGGGGAGGGAATACAGGGTTAGGATAACGCTAACAGTTTTCAATGGGAACAAGGGGATAGTGCTGGTGTCTCACCTTCTCAAAGACAGGGCTATAGAGGCTATGAACTTTGAGGTGAATGGGATTAAGGTGAGGACTGTGAAGACATCTGGAACAATAAAGAAGGCCAAGAAGATTATGGAATCTTTATAAGCCACCATTCTTAATCACTTTCGTGAAGCTGATACCGATCTCATTTGATTCAATGGGCGTAAGGTCCATGGCCACCTATGTTGAAACTGAGGATGTTAAAATACTAATAGACCCGGGAGCAGCCCTTGGACCGAGAAGATATGGGCTACCTCCTGCAAAGGAGGAGTATGAGGAGCTTGAAATAGCTAGGTCAAAGATAAGGGATTATGCGCTCCAATCCGATGTGCTCACCATCTCCCACTATCACTACGACCACCACGACCCTGATGCCGATTTTTATGATGGAAAGGTGGTTTATGCGAAGGACAGGCTTAAAAATATAAACAGGAGCCAGAAAGAGAGAGGAAAGTACTTTGAAGATAGGGTTAAAGGAAGGTGTGAGCTGATATATGCAGATGGGAGGGAGTTTTTTCATGGAGATACAGTGCTAAGGTTTTCACCGCCTTTTCCCCATGGAAACGAGAGAACAAGGCTGGGTTATGTGATAATGCTGAGCGTTGAAAGAAAGGGTGAAAAAATTCTGCACGCCTCAGATGTCTCAGGTCCTGTTTATGATAAGGCGGCTGATTACATAATAGAGGAAAATCCAGATGTTGTGATAATAGACGGTCCGGCCACAATATTTCTAGGATGGAAAATGAGCTATAAGGACCTTGAGAGGGCTGAGGATAACCTGCTGAGGATAATAAGGGAGACAGATGCAAAAATAATTCT
>JALSOU010000038.1 GCA_026986305.1 Thermoplasmata archaeon
TTCGCCTTATCTCCGAAGAGCGCTCTCGCTATATGGCCACCGTCAAGCTGCCCTGCAGGAAGGAGGTTTATAGCAGTGACGAGGAAACCTACCCAACCTGCAAAGGCTAGGGGGTGCATTATCCCATCAACAGGTATGAAAAGAGCCATGAGCTGGTAGATAAGGGGCAGACCTATGATGACAGTCCCTGAATCTGGAATAGCTGGAGCAGGCTGAGGGTTCTGAGCTCCTAAATATAGTCCGAGAACTGTTACAGGGATGGCGACGATGAACCCCGCTATCGGCCCCGCGATCCCTATGTCCAGAAGGGATTTCCTGTCAGGTATCGGCTCCCTTATGCTTATGAAGGCGCCCATGGTACCCAATGGAGGCATGAAAGGTATGAAAAAAGGAAGGGACGCCCTTATGTTTCTCCGCTTTGCCATGAGGTAATGGCCCATTTCATGGACGCCGAGTATGGTTAAAAGAGGTATTGTGAAAAATATCTCACCGTAGAGGATGTTGCTCAATGTGAATAGAGTCCGAATATCGGCTGAGCTCTGAGAGGGGTTGACATACGAATACCACTGCAGAACTCCTGCGATAGATGTGGTTATTATCGTTAGTAGGAACATGGCTATGTTGAGAGCCGTTCCCCTGTACTTCATCCTCGGAAATCTCTTCACAAATATGACATATTCTCCTTTTATGTTCTTTATGACTGGAACATATCCTTTATCCCGCATCTCTATTCTCAGCCTGTCAAAGTCCTCTTCAAGTCTGGCTTCATCAACCTCGCAGTGAAAAACCATAGAATCGTAGTTTATTGATACATTGTAGACTGGAAAGTATCTAGATATCAGTGATCTGAGAGCTTCGATCTCCTGCTCTGTGGGGTAATCCAGCATTCCGTTCAACAAATCCCTATCTCCTTTCCTTTATAACATTTCTCCGTATCCACATGGCCGCATCATGCAGGTCTTCTGCCACATAATCTGCTTCACTATTCCTATCTGATTCGCGAGATATTTTTATGGCGATAAGCCCAAGCCTCTTGGCTCCTGCAATATCTCTCCTTTCAGAGTCACCTATGTGGTAATATAAATCGCCATTACCTGCCTTTTCAATGGCTTTTCTGAATATCTCAGGATTGGGCTTTCCAACACCAGCTTCCTCCGATGATGTGACAGAATCGAAAAAGTCCAGTATTTTCAGGGATTTCAAAAGCCTCATCAGGTAATCGGAGTCTGCATCTGATATAACACCCATGTGCCAAGCCAAAGACCTGAGCTCTTTAAGGCCGGGAAGGGCGTTTTTCGCCAGACGAACATGGTCTTCATGAGCTCTTATGTAAAGCTCCTTTATCCACTTCTCATCCTCCACCCCCATCTCCATCCCCTGTTTATCCAGAATCTCTCTGAGACATGAGGCTATGAGGTCCCTAACAGGTATGTATCTAACATCTCTTGCTTCCATATGAGGCTTCCTGCATGAATCTATCATCTCCCAGATTTCCTCTCCGCTCTCCGCCAAGCCGAACCTCTTCTTTATTTCATCGCCTATGCTGAGGAGCGCTCTTTTTTCATGCTCCATATCGGTTATAGTCCCTACGAAGTCCAGAAAGATTACTCTCTTCGTTTTATCAACTCACCTATCTCAACCAAGTAATCCTTCAGCTCCGGGTCCTCGTTAATCTTTATGAGTGTCAGCAGAAGAAAGGCGTTTACAAAGGTCCTGTTGTCCATGTTTATGCTCTTTTCCTCTATCTTCTTCCAGTCCTCGGAGGTGAGCTTGTCAAGCCGGTCCAGAAAGCGGAAGAAGTCCCTAGAAAGTATTCTCTCGCTTTCCACCTCATAACCCATTGCTTTTACTGCGTTTATGGCCTCCTTGGCAGTTCCTCTCTTATAGTAGATCATTGAGTTTTTCATATTTTTATCTATATCTGGAACTATTATGTATATCTTGGCGACTCTGCCATAAACGGCCTCTGGTATATGGTGTACCTTTCTTTCTCCAACCACCCTGATAAGGCCGTATTTTTCCAGCTTTTTTATGTGCCTATAAACTGTTGACTGGTCCTTTCCTAGGGTCTGGGCTATCTGAGATATACTGAGGTCGTTGACCCTTAAAATAGAGAGTATCTTCCTTCTCGTTGATTCTGTAGCTACTTTAACCACTTCTGGATCGCTGAGAACCATGACATCCTTCTTCTTCATGTTTTCTCCATTAAGCATGTGGTATTTCTACTTTTGCATTCTGGTGCATAAATATGCCGCTTTCTCATAGATGCATCATTATGGGTAAATGTGCATAAAGGACTGTTGAAGCAAGAGATAGAGGGTAAAAACTTATATATTGCTGTTCAAAGTAGAGAGCGATTTCCATGAATGGAGATGATTTTTCCATAATGGTTCAGCAGGCAGAAAGGGCCCTTAAATCGGTTATTGAAGCTAAGGAGAAGGATGAAGTTAGGGTTATCACAGATGAAGAATCGATGGAAATAGCCATGGCGTTTCATGAGGCTTCCAAAAGGCTTGGTCTGTCCTCCATGCTTTTGCAATTGCCGAAAAAAAGGCCTATAAAAGATATGCCAAAGGAATTGGAGGAAAAGATGGATAAACCAGATATTTTCATAAACACCTTCCAGTCCAGCGCTGAGGAGACTCCTTTCAGGGTAAAGCTGATAACTCTGGAGATGGAGAAAGGAGCCAAGGTTGCTCACGCACCAGGAATAAAAAAGGACATGCTGATAAACGGAGCTCTCAGAGTTGATTATGAGGCCATGGAAAAAAGGGCTGAAAAGCTTATGGAGGCGTTTGAAGGCGCTGAAAGCGTGAGGGTCTGGACTGAAAAAGGAACGGATATGGTGTTGAAAATCTCAGGGAGGGCCTTTGAAACTGATATAAAAATAAAGAGCAGCCAGATAGGAAATCTCCCTGCAGGAGAGATATGGTGCGCTCCACATGAAGATGGTGTCAACGGGATAGCGGTCATAGACGGGAGCATAGGAGACCTAGGGTTTGTGCCCTGCCCTGTGAAACTGCACATAAAGGATGGAAAGGTTGAAAAAATAGAGTGTGAAAATGAGGATTTCAGGAAGAGACTGGAAGAGCTGCTTAATGCGGACGAAATGGCATCTGTTATAGGTGAACTTGGGATAGGACTGAACGATAGCGCTGAACTTATAGGAAACATGCTTGTAGATGAGAAAGCGGACAGAACAATACACATAGCCTTTGGAAACAACCTTGACTTCCCCGGAGGTCAGAACGATTCGTCCATGCACAGGGACTTCCTCATAAAAGAGCCGAACATGGAGATAATCTACTCAGACGGATCCAGAAGGCTCATTATGAAGAATGGTGAGCTAATTCTTTAAATATCTTTTCAATTTATTGCCGTGGCAAAACACGATTATTATGAAGAGATTGAGGGAACATATTCATCGGAGCGTAGGAAAATCCATGAGTTTTTTGACAGAAATTCCTTTGAAAAGGTTCCAAGAGACTCCATAGCTCAGGACTACATAAACGACTGCGCTCTCGCTCTTGGAATGGAATATGTGATTGAGAGAAGAAGGCTTCTGGAAGAGATGAAAGAGACATTCTTTGTTATCAATGCGGGAGCTCCTCACCTGCCTTTGATGGGGTGCTTCCTGAAATCCCACGGAATAGAGCCTTATTTCTACATAAGGGGGAGCGCTCCCTCATGCACATCCAGTTTTCTCTATTTCGCATCACAATACAGGAAAATCAAGCTTCCGGAGGAGCCGGGTATTGCACAGCTGTTTGATGCCCATGCTGAGTTCGATAAGGTTTCTGTCATGCCTGCGGTTACAAAGCTTAAAAAGATGGGCATAAGAAAGGTGATAATAATGGTGGAGTACAATTACCAGCCCCTTAACCACACATACAGAAAGCATCCTGAATTCGGAAAGAGGGTGGCGAAATACAGAAAAAAGAGGATAGAAACCGAGATAATAGAGATAGACCCGAGACCGAGGGAAAAGGACTTTGAAAGGATAATCAACATGCTTGAAGAAAATAAAGAGACCCTGAAAAAGCTCTCAGAATTCCTCAAAACCGATGAAAAAGAGGCGTTGCAAATAATAAAAAATGGAAAAAAGGCGTTTTTTGACTGATTATTTCCTAACAACCTTCTTCTTTACCACCTTTTTAACCACTTTCTTCTGCACCGGTGGCTTCGGCTCTTCAGGATTCTTTTCCTCGGGCTCAGTTGAAGGCTCTGTCTTCTTTATCTCAGCGATTAGCTCTGGAGGGAGTTCTGGTGCCTTTGGCTCTTCGTTCTCTGATTTCTCTTCAGCCTGCTTCTCCTCACCTGCGCTCTCCTCTTCCTTTTTCTCCGGTGTCACTGCAGGTCTCTTTACCACCTTCTTTACCACCTTTTTAACCACTTTCTTCTGCACAGGCTTCTGCACAGGTTTTGTCTCTTCAGGCTTCTTTTCCTCTGTCTCAGCCTTTTCTTCCGCGGGTTTTTCCTCTTCTTTTTCCTCTTCCGCTTTCTCTTCTTCACCTGCGCTCTCCTCTTCCTTTTCTTCCAGTGAAGGAAGCTCTATCTTCGATATCGCAGCCTCCTCTATG
>JALSOU010000039.1 GCA_026986305.1 Thermoplasmata archaeon
CCCCTTCTACGGTCATGTTTATGTTTGTGCTAACGCTGAACTCCCTCATCTTCCCTATATCATGGAGAAGAGCCCCTGTTATAGTAAGGTCTCTGTCAAGCGCAGGGTACATCTTTGTAACAGTATCGCATATCTTTGCGACATTTAGTGTGTGGTGCATAAGGCCGTGAACAAAGGCCGAGTGTCTTTTCATGGATGCTGGAGCGTTTCTGAAATCCTCCCAGAACTCCCTGTCATCAAAGAATGCGGAAAGGAGAGCGCTCAGCCACTCGTCTTTAACACTCCTAACCATATTAATGAACTCCTTTTCCATATCCTCATACCTGTCATCCAGCCACTCCACATCCTCAACAGTTGGTATGAACTGCCTTATATCGTAAATCTCCTCCTTTTCAACCCTTCCTCCCGAGCTTGAATCCACATTTATGGATAGTTGGTCCTTGAACTTGGTGACATTTCCAACCACCCGCACTATGTCCCCTTTCTCAAAGGAGTTATAGACCTTTTCCACATCCTCTCCAGCCCTTCCCCAGTACTTCACGCTTATCTCCCCAGTGGCATCCCCGACCCTGAACTCAAACCACTTTCCAGCCTTGTTCTTGTATGCGTTCGGAGGCTTCTTGAACTTCACAGAATACTGCTCGTTTACCAGATCTCCTTCCTTCAGGTCCCTTACATTCTTCCTTGCCATGCATGGGTATATGCGCATGGATAAAAAGCTATTTCTCTATCTCAGTATCTCTCTGTATATCCTTCTAAGGCATATCTCCCTCCACGCAGGGTCGGTTATGGAGGCTTTGACCACTCTTCTAGCTAATACAGGTATTTTCTCATAGGGGAAGCTCTCTCTGGTATAGCCCATCTCCCTTATCTCTCTTTTCAGTATGTACTTCCCTATGGGTCCAGCGTATTCAACGATGATATCCTCAAGGCGGTCTATCGCCTCCGTTTGTCTCCCTCCTCCAGCTCTTCCATCGCTATCTTTATGCTATTGAGCATCCTTTTTATGGACTTTTGCAGCTCTCCCAGCTCATCTTTAGCATCCACCTTCACCTCCACATCGAAATTCCCCCTGCTGACCTCATTCGCAACCTTTGTGAGGTCTTCTATATCCTTCACCACGGAGTTTATGAGGAAAAATGTGCTTATGAAGGCTATAAGCCCGACAGAGACTATGATGCTTATCAAGTACATCCCGCCCTTATCTATGACTGAGCCTACTGAGTGAGCGCTCTCCTTAGCTTTTTCCATTATATCTGAGCAGTAAGCCACATTCACGAACTTCCATCCAGTACCTTTTATGGTTGAGTAGGCTATGAATACCTTTTCCCCATTCAAAAAGCTGTGAAAGGCTCCAGAGCTGCTGTTCAGCGCAAGCCTCATGCTATGGTTGAATTCCTCAGATCCGTTTATCAGGGATTTTCCTATCATTCCCTCGTCAGGATATGTTAGGGCTGTGCCATCCTCAGACATGGCGAAGGCGAAGCCCTTTCCTCCCGAGGAAAACTGCTCAGCTTTTTCAGAAAGCGTGGAAAGAAGTAGGTCAAAACCTAAAACCCCTATGAGTGTCCCGTTTCTATAAACAGGTACTGAAAATGTGACCATGGGCATTTTGGTTATTTCATCTATATATTCAGAGGACCAGGTGCCTGTACCCTTATTTTTCGCTGCCACATACCAGTCTCTAACCAGCGGGTTGAAGAGCGGAGAAAAACCTGATTTTGAAGGTATCAGCACTATGAACCCATCAGGACTTGCGAAATAGGACCAGAGTATGTCCTTTGACTCCCTGAAATTGTAGAGCATCTCCCCAACAGGCATTATTTCGTCCAGCTCTTCCCTGTATTCTGGGAGAAGAATGGAATAGAGGAAATCGTAGAGGAGGTGGCTTTTATTCGCCATAAGTGAGTTTATGGCCGAGTATGCGCTCTCATTGACATGAGCCGTTGAATAGTTCATCTGAGGTGGGTTAAGGAAGTATTTGAGAGCTGCATCAACCTTCTCCTTACCGCTCTCATTCACCAGTTTATCATAGAGCTGGCTGTGGTAGCTTCCGTTCATAATCCCCCTCACCATGGTTTTGTTTACCTGTTCAAGCAGGTTTCTGCTCCCCCACCCTATGGAGCTTCTGTTTTTCACAGCCTTTCCCATGTATTCATCAACGAGCTTTGAAGCGCTCCTCCCCTCCATTTCAATCCCATTGAGATAGTTATCTATGCAAGCTGTTGCGTTTTTGTTGAGCTTTTCTAAGTACTCTCCTGCCATGGAATCAAGGGCTGAGAGGGTGGTTATTTCAACGGAATCTGAGCTTTCATGCCTAACATAAATTGCCACTGAAGCTAAAAATAGAGATGGAACCAGCACTAAAAGAACAACAGCGAGGAGCGCCTTTGCTCTTATGCCCACATATTGCTTTTTTTTCATCCTTCCACTTCCAACCTATCCCGAATAGATATTAACACTTTCATTTCAAAGTATATACAACTTTCGGTAATCTTTATAACCACCACACCCATAAACTCTTATCTGTGAGTGGAATGGAGAGCGCATGAAAGAGCTGATACCAGCCATAGTGGAAAGAAGGAGTCTGAGGAGCTATACTGGGGAATCTCTTGAAAAATGGCAGATTGACAACCTGATAAAGGCATTTATGTTCGCTCCTAGCGCCATGAACTACAGGCCATGCCATATAATCGCAGTTCAAAACAGGAAAACCCTCCAAAAGCTCTCTGAGGTGACGCCTTGGTCAAAGATGGTTGCAAAATCAGGCGTTACCTTCGTGATATTGGGAGATCCAGAGAGGTCAAGGTGGTGGATAGAGGACTGCAGCGCCGCCAACGAGAACCTTCTTCTGGAAGCAGCTGATATGGGGCTCGGCGCATGTTGGGTTCAGGTGAGGGATATTTCAGATGAGGATGCTGAGAAAAAGATAAGGGATATTCTGGAAATCCCTGAAAATCTCAGGATTTTGAACATGATAGCAGTGGGAGTTCCGAAAAGATTCAAGGAAAAGCACAGGGAAGCTGAGATTGATAAAAGCCACATGCACTGGGAGAAATTTCAGAAAAGCACATCGTAGAATGGAAGCTCATAAACTTGGAACTCAGTTGCGATTGGGGAACTAACCCTAAGCAAAAACCCCTCCGATTTTCTCTCTATTTCCATGGAAACCCCCTCATATCTGGCTTCAGTGGCTATTCTCGCCAGAACCCACTCAACCATGGGCCCGTAAACCTTTTCGTAATCCCTCAGATTCACATTCAGCTCATAAACACCATCTTTTTTGCGGATAATCCCAGATTTTTCAATCTTTTTCAGGTGATAATTAAGAGTGGATGCCTTAGCTTCCATAGCTCTTTCCAGCTCCTTTCCTGTGAGGGGACCCCTGTGAACTATCAGGGAAACTATATCCTTGGCCAGTTTGGAGTTAAGGATCACAAACATATCACGATATTCTTCAAGAGCAAAGCCTTTAACTGCATACCTTCTCCCTATTTTCTCTATTAAAGAGGATTCCACCATAACAGCTATGTGCCACCTGACAGAGCTCTCAGAGATTCCCATATTTTCAGCTATGTTAGATATGGGAGACATGGGATGGTTTATCAGGCTGACCAGTATTGAAAGCCTGTTTTTGTTAGAAAGCACGGAGCGCTCCTTTTCAGGTGCAGAGCTAATGAAAGCCTGTATGGGGGAAAGCCCTCTCTCTATAGCGCTTCCAATTCCTCTTTTCACGGCTTGTGATTGTGTGATGTAAATAATGTTTTTCACCCTCTCGGATTTTGAAAGAAAAGATTATATCTAAAAGGTATTTAGTGTGGGAATCCACATGAGCATCGACACATCATTCTCTCTGAAGAAATCCCTTGAAATTCTAAGAAAATGCCCTGAAATAAGGATATTGATACTGCTTAATCTGGTGATATCTCTCTAAATAGGTGCAGTTTTAAGCTACATGGGTTCAGAAATCCCCACATACCTTATCATATCTCATGGAAGAGTGGTTGGAGTAAAACCCGGGTTTGCGTGGTTTTTATTTGCTTATTTTGTTCTTGTGCTGGATTTTGTGCTCCTCACCGTTCTTATAAACATAGCTTCAATAGAATCCTCATTTGACTTCCTGAGAGGTAGAAACTCCCTAAAAAGCTCTTTTAAAAGGGCATTTCAGGTCTATTTTTCATACATTTTCGGTGAAATCCTCTTCATTATAGCGTTTTTATCCCCTCTTCTCCTCTTTTTCATAGCAATGATTTGCTGTTTATTCGCCCTCATAGTCCCTTTCCTCATGATCTATGTTGGAATACGCCTCATGTTCTTCTCACCGGCAGTGGTGATTTTCAAGAAAGGAGCCATAGAGAGCCTTATGGAGAGCTGGGAGCTAACAGATGGCAGGGTTATTGAGATAGGCGTCCTTCTTCTAATCGTGTTTGCAATCTACCTCCCTTTCATCGCCATATACAAGATGTTTTCTTCAAACCTCGCCGCCCAGATAGTTTTCTCGGCCATTTTTGCTTTTATGGCAATATGGCTCAATGTACTCACTACCT
>JALSOU010000040.1 GCA_026986305.1 Thermoplasmata archaeon
TGCCTCGGAAGATAGGTGTAAATCACAGCGTTTCCCTTTCTGTACTCCCTGTATTCCTCGCTCTTCCCAAGGGTTATCACTGTATTTTTAGGGAGATCATCCATCTGCTCCATGATTTTTCTCTCAAATATGCTCCTCTGGGGCTCAGGGCCTGATATGGATATGAGGAGATCTATATCATCCGATATCTCTTTTCTCTCAAAATCGGAAAGAGGGCCAGCATACAGGACTTTTTTTTCAGATATGTACCTTAGATTGTGGGAGAGCTCGCCCGACAGGGTTCCTTCTTCATCATCGGGGACTATGTACCTTTCAAACCCCTTTCCCTGC
This sequence comes from Thermoplasmata archaeon, assembly GCA_026986305.1. Lineage (GTDB taxonomy): Archaea > Thermoplasmatota > Thermoplasmata > WALJ01 > WALJ01 > WALJ01. The sequence continues at coordinate 331 of JALSOU010000040.1, forward strand.
TTCATAACGAATTTTTCTGCCATATCCTCTATGAACTTCATCCTTCTCGGAGCTATGAACCTCAGTTGGTGGGTCATCAGGTAAGACCTAACTCTTTTGGAATAAACTCCGTAGCGGTTATCTGAGACTATCCTTTCATACCCATGCTTTGACAGAATTTTCTCAGTTATCTCATGCTCCCTCTTTATCCCTTTCAGTATTTTTGGGAGAGCGCTCCCGAACCTAAGATAGAAGCCTATTCTGCTCCCGGAATAAGGTGCTGGATAGTCGGGAACATCGTGGTATTCCACCTCTTCACCAAGCTCTTTTTTCAGGAGTTCCAAGGTCCTTCCGCTGCTCATAATCCCTATCTCATGCCCCTCCCTTATCATAGCACGTATAACCGGAAGGGATCGGGTGGCGTGTCCAAGACCCCATGTGCAGAGGGCGTAGAGGATTTTCACGCACAGATATAGGACACCTATAAAACTAGTCATTCCTCTCTATGATTTTATTGAATTTTCAATATCATTCATATCAAAGCATCCATCTCCTTTTTTCCTGAAAGACTTTGCAAAAACAGCATACATTGCCTCACCATCCCATCCGACTTTTTCAGCTTTTTTTCTGAGATTTTCCATTACTTTTTCACAATCTACATCTTCTTTCCATTTGCATTCAACAAAAATCGCTGTTTCTCCTCTTATTCCCATGAGGTCTATCTCAACATCTTTGTGCCACCAGCGCCTCACATCTCCGAAAGCTCCAAGAGATTTAATATATCCCATACTCAAGAATTCTCTTATAAGGAATTCAAAGTTATGGCCGAAAAACTCCATTTTTCTAGACTTAAAGCGGTTAATTATTCCATCGGTTATACCAAGTTCAAGCTCATGTCTATATGGGTATACAAAGCGAAACCAGAACCTCATAAACGGATCTGATATTTCATATATGCCACCCCGGAGTCTTCCATAAGGAAGAATGTGCTCCACGATGCCTGTTTCCTTCAGAGTTTCAAGATATCTGCTTATGTTCCCTTTATCCATCCCTGTTGCAGAGCATAGCTTCCCAAGCGATCTGTATCCAAGCGAGAGATACTTCAATATCAGCCTGTAGGTGCGGGATTCTCTAAATTCCTGCCTAAGCAGAATTAAGGGTTCGTCATAGAGGGGCGCTCCTTTTTTAAGCACATTTTTTTCTATGTTTTCTTCCAGAGGTATGGAGGGATCATAGAATGAGAGGTAATAAGGTATGTTGCCAAATACGAAATAGACTTTCATGGCAGTCTCTAAATCGCCGAAAATACGGTATATCTCTTTGAAAGCAAAAGGGCTCAGCTTCCACACCCTCATCTTTCTTCCGTAAAGAGGACTTCTATATCCTAGAAGGTCGTTTTCCATCATTGAAAGCGAAGAACCCGATAAAATAAGCATTATGTTGGAATTTACCAGAACTTCATCAAATATCTTCTGAAAAACCGATAAAATTCCCTTTTTAACCTCCATGAGGTACGGAAATTCATCCATGGCTAGAACTACCCTTTTATCGCCTATCTCATCAGCAAAGTGCCTGAAAAGTCCATACATATCTTCATCCAGTGATATAAAGTATTCCTTTTTCAGCAATTCTGCAAAGCATTCCTTCATATATCTTAGATTTTCTTTCATACCATCGCTGGTCATTAACATGTAGCACCCCTCTTTTCCCTCTATGAAGTGCTTGATAAGTGATGTTTTACCTATACGCCTTCTTCCATAGATTACAACCGGCGTAAATCCGCCTTCTGAGTATATCTCTTCCAGAAAAGCCATCTCCTCTTCTCTATCTGCAAATTGTTGTAGCATAGTTAGTCTAATCAACATACAACTATTTAATGTATTCGGTGTTTTCTGTCGGTAGTTTAATATGCATAGTGAAAATCGCTGGTCGTGAACGGCTACATAATCGCCCTCGCCCTAATCCTGGGATTTCCCCTCATCGCCTATATTCTCCAGAAGAAGGGCATACTACAAAGATACAACATGGAGCTGTATGGTCCATTCATAATGTGGAAGACCAAGAAAGGCAGGGAATTCATAGATCGGAGCGCAAGAAAGAGGGAGAGATTCTGGGAGAGATATGCGGATTTTTCTCTGGGAGTGATATTCTTTTTCATGGTTTTTAGCACATTACTCCTTATTTGGGTTGCCATGCTGGCCAGCAGAATCCCTGCCTCAAAGGCCCCGAGTCCACAGATGATGCTTGGCATACCCGGAATAAATCCCATAATACCCCTCTGGTATGGAATTCTGGGCCTTGCGGTGGCCATAATCTTCCACGAGTTTTCCCACGGCATACTGTCAAGGGTTGCAAAAGTAACGATAAAATCCCTTGGCCTCCTATTTTTCATAGTCCCTGTGGGGGCATTTGTTGAACCTGATGATGAGGAGGTTAATAGGCTTCCTAGGAGAAAGAGGATGAGGATGTATGCGGTTGGGCCCAGTGCAAACATATTTTTGGCCATAATCTTCGCCTTTCTTTTCATAGGTGCGGCATCCCAGATTCAGCCCATACACGATGGAATAGTGGTTTATGGCGTATATCCAGATTCTCCAGCATCAGATGTCCTCACTCCCGGAGAGGAGATAATCTCCATAAATGGCACGGAAATAAGCTCTCCCGAAGAATTGCTGGATTTCCCCTTTCCTCCTGCCAACAAGAGCGTTAGCGTGATGGTTTTTGACGGACACGAAGCAAAGAATATTTCCATAACATCAGGGCTGATAATCGTGGATGTCACAGAGGGCTATGCAGCGGCAAATTCAGGGATAAAAGAGGGGATGATGATATCCTCTCTCAACGGGAGCTTGATCCACAACTACTCCGAATTTCTCCGCGCTCTTTCCCATATAAAACCCGGTCAAACTGTTTCAATATCCCTTTATGAGCGCAATGAGAATGGGGTATATGTGCATTCACAGATAAACCACATAACTTTCACTACGGAGGATAAGTACTCCTACTATGCCAAATACCTGCCTTCTCTAAACAGAGAGGAGTACAGGGGCAAGGCGATAATGGGAGTTTCTGTGAGAGAATTCGGGCTTTACCCAGTAGATCCTGAATACATCCCTAGAACACTTGCGCATCCATTCTGGGGCGTGCACAACATGGACGACTTCGTCTCCTCTTCCCTGAGATATCTCTCATTGCCGGTCACAGGCATAATGGGCATAGCTGATAAGACATCTGGACTTTACACATATGGAGCTCTGAATTTCTTAGGGCCTTCGGGGTTCTGGGTCCTGGCAAACACGCTTTACTGGATATTCTGGCTCAACCTAATGGTTGGAATAACTAACGCATTGCCTGCCATACCTCTGGATGGAGGTTTCATATTCAGGGATGCTGTGAGCTGGATTATTGAAAAGATAAGAAGAATTGAGAAAGAAAAGGCGGATAGGATTGCGGGCAGCATAAGCACAGCCACAGCGTTTTTCATACTTTTCCTTATTCTCTGGCAGATAATAGCTCCCAGATTGGCTACGATATGATTATCTTTAAATCTCAAAACCATGTTCAGCCATGATTCAGGGGCTGTGTTACATCTGCGGAAAGCCCGCTATGCACATCTGCTCAATATGCGGAAATGCTGTGTGCTCAGATCACTATGTCCCAGAGCTGAGAGCATGCTCTTCATGCGCCAAAATCTACAAAAAAGATGAAATGGGATTTAAAGTATGAATATGGCTGCGGCTATGGCTGTAACCCAATTCTCGTCATCACCATGTATTGATGCGCCCACAGAACGGACATCGCTCACGCTCTCCTCATCTATGTCTGTCAAAGACGCGAGCATATATGCTGCCATATCCTCTGCAACCTGCCTAGCCTCATCCAGACCCACATGTCCATGATATTCAGAGATGTATCCATAGTGTTGGTTGTCCGAAGGCTTGGCCAGTCCAACTGCAGCGCTCACCACACCTCTCTCATAGGTGGTTATCTGTGACATGACGCAGAATGTTATCTGGCCATCAACCAGCTTTTTAAGGCCCTCTTTCTTGGATATTATCTTCGTTCCAGGCGGGTATATGGAAGAAACGGTCACTAAGTTCAGCCTTTCTATACCCGCATCTCTGAGAGCCATTTCAAAGCTCAGCAGCTTCTCATCTGCCTTTCCCTTTCCTGAGG
>JALSOU010000041.1 GCA_026986305.1 Thermoplasmata archaeon
GGCTGTTAGACCTGCTGCTGATGCTGATTTTCCAGATGCATACTGTCCCCTCGGAGAAAGCGTGCTGATATACCTTAAAAGCTGGGATTTAGCGGTTCCTGGGTCTCCGACTAGGAGTATGTGGATATCACCCCTCACTCTGGTGCCGTCAGGCATCTCCTTAGCCACCCCCCCAAACAACTGGAGGGCGAGGGCCTTTTTAACATCATCCATACCAGATATCGTGGGCGCTATTGAAGCTGTGACCGTGCCGAGAGGGTCAGGTCCTTTCGCCACCCGCTCTATCTCAGCAATCTCCTCATCGGTGGGCCTCATCTCGCTGTATTCCTTGTTCTGCTTCTCTATGTAATTTATTTCCAGACGGAAATCAAAGGTTGTCAATCTTATGCTTCCCGCAGATCTGGGTAGTGCCTTGAGTATGCCTATCATCACAACCCTGTCACCGGGTGCAACCATCCCCGTTATATCGTCCTCAGCTATTGCCACTAGCCTCTGAGGTTGCTGCCCTCCTTTCAGCTTTTCAGGAAGCTCCTGCACTTCCAGACGCTCCTCATCTATGAATTTCGATTTTCCGGGAATGAGCTTGAATTTGGTCTCAGTTCTCCTCCTCTCGCATCCCTTGCAGAAAAGGGGCTCTGTGAGTTTGGGACCTTCCTGCTCATAGAGGTGGGTTTCTCCACAACCCAAACATTTAAAGGCGGCCTCAACAAGCTTCGGCCTGACCTCTGTGGCTTTTTTCACGAGAGCCTCCACAGCGATGAACTTGCCCACATCCTCGCTTCGCAGCTGGCGGATCTGAGTCATCTCTGAGAGTTCAGAGATTCTGACATGCACCTTCTTTTTCAGGGGTTCGTAGCTCCTTTCTATCACGGCTTTTAGGGCTGAGTCTGCCGCTGAAAGAACGGTCATCGGGTCTGTTAAAAGGTCCTCTGCAATAATTGGGTCAAAGTTAGCCAGATCAGGGTAAGGAACTATGACGCTCCTCTTTCCCTCTATCCCAGAGACTATGTCCGCTATCTGCGAGGTGTATTCTTCGCCTTCAAAGAGTTCCTCAAAGCGATCCACAAGCTCTTTTTCCGTGTACTGCATGTTCAGACCCGCTGGAAAATGAGGAGATTGAGAAAAGCATATAAGGTTTCTGATTTATCAAAAGGTTTAAAAATATAAAAAGGTTTAGAGCTTTTTAAACTTCCTTCTGAGCTTCTTCATCACATCAGGAAGCGTTGTGTACTCCATCTCCTCCATAGGAAGCCTGTGGGGTTCAAAGGGTCCGTGGCGCCTCATGTACTCTGCAATCTCCGCAGCCTTTCTCCTAGTCTCATCGAATGCTGGATCATCGAACAGATCCACGGGACCTATTAGTTTACCCTCAGCAAGCTGGAATCCAAGAGCCATAACCCTCGGAGGCCCGTCAAAGCGCGTTGGTTTGGCGTTTCTCTCTGCAACAGGCATTATAGGCCCGTTGTGGGATCCACGCATCCATCCTGAAACCAGATGCGGAAATGCCCATGGCTCAAGGACCTCTCCCAGCGCTGGGAAGCCGCTCTGCGCTCTCACCAAAGCTACTGGATCATCCTTTCCAACATACTCTCCCGCAATCTGATAGAGCTTTTCTGTGGAGACAACAGCCGCAGGTCCCTTTCCGTCGTTCTTGCTTCCAGGAGCAGGATATATCCTCTTTATCACATATCTGGACTTGGCACCTATGAGAGCCAGAAGGTCATAGAGCTTTTCAGGTGTTTTCAGCTCCACTTTCTTGTGCTTCATTATGTCCCATACCTCAAAAACGAAGCCGTTGTGCATGCTCGGGTCTATCACAAGCCCTGCGGTGTTGAACGGGTCGGCGAACGTCCTGAAAAGCGGAAGGTTGAATGCTCCCGGCTCTGTCTTATCCATCATGAATGCGATTATCGGCTCTGACTTCCTCTCCTCTATCTCCATCTCTGCGAAACCGGGGCCCATTCCCTTAAGATTCCCTGAAAATGCGTCTTTCAGAAGGTCCTGACCTGCTCCGTAGAGCTTCAGTTCCTTTGCTATTTTTGTGGCGTCGTAAAACACATCCCATGCCAGCTTGTGTATAACCTCACTGTCCTCTCCTTTTGTGTGGGTCATAAGGAGCTGAAGGTCATCTCCGCAGCCCGTCACATAGTAATCTATTATGGTCTCCTTTTTCTTCGCCTTTTCAAGTAGTTCCTTCGCCCTTTCCTTCAAGGCAGGATGCACGGTTGAATGTCCGGGCCATCCGCCTATGTCCGCCTTTATCAAACTCACGGTTACCTTCATGCTATCACTGCCGCCGCATAATTGGAGCGCTTAATTAGTTTTTGGAAGGATTATATGCTCACCTTTTAGACGCCATTAATCAGTTTTTGAGAGCAGGATTTTAACCACATCTTCCAGATCCAAATGGAGTGTGCCCTTTTCCTCCATCTCTTTGAGACAATTCTCAGTAAATCCTGATTTTGATACAAGCAGATAGCGCTTTTTTATCCCTTTTATCCCTGTTAATTCTGACTTCTTCTCCAGCTCCGTAAGCTCTCCGCACCCCGTCTTCCTATTTCTCCACTTCACTTCGCCGAAGAGGGCTTCGCCCTTTTTCTTATCTATAGCCACGATATCTATCTCCTCTCCCTTACGAGACCACCATGAGCCTACAAAAGTATATCCAAGCTCCTTTCTTATAGCCTCTCTCACTAAATCCTCAAACTTTGATGCTACGAACATAGGTATGCCCTCCATCGTATTTGAAAGGGCTTCTCCGTAGTTACCTATTTCTATTAAGGAGCTCTGGCTGAATACAAACCTGAACCAGAAATCCACAAGGTTGTCGGAAATAACATATCTGGTCCTCTTTGTGCTTTTTTCCCTACTTATAGGCATTTTTGTTGAGATGAGAGAAAAATCATCTCTAAGAACATGGAGGTATTTTGAAAGGCTATCTCTCTTTATTCCTGTCTTATCAGATATGGCTGTGAATGTCATGTAACCTTGGGATATGGCCTCAAGAATTGAAAAATATGTGCTGTAATTTGGTCCAAAGTCTTCCACAAGGGTGCTTTTAACCTCATCTCTTAAAAGTGAGAATTCTGTGAAAAAAGACCTTTTCAGCACTTCTGATACAGACTTTCCTTTAAGTCCCTGCTCCTCCAACATAACATAGTACTTGGGAAGGCCCCCGAATATTGAATGAAGTGTAATGCTCTCTTCTGCAGAAAACCCCATGTCCATAGCAATTGATATGGCTGTAGAGGGAGAAAGTGGTCTTAGGCCCATAGATTCCGTGGCTCTTCCGAAGAGAGGCTCTCTGGAATCCTGAAAAATCCTCTTCATCATGGAAATATAGGACCCCATCACAATAAGCATTGTCTTTCCTTCCTCCTTGTATTTATCATAGACCTTCTGCAGTATTGAGAAGACCTCTGGAGATGAATACTGAAAGTTTTGAAACTCATCTATAACAACTATTAGTCTTTCTCCGTGGGTAAATAGATACTCAAAAAGGTCCTCCCATCTGTAAAACATCGGGCTGTTTCCGTAAAAATCTCTCATAATCCTTGAAAACTCCTCTATGAGCATGGCACTGCTCTTTCTTGAGACGAAAAAATATATGTAAGGCTTATTCTTTATGAATTCCTCTACCAATCTTGTTTTTCCCACCCTTCGCCTACCTACTATAACTGTGAAGTGTGAGGTGTTTTTAGATAATTCGTATATTCTCTCAAGCTCCCTAAGCTCGGAGGTTCTATCATAGAATCGCATAATAGTACCAAAAAGTATGATACTATTTAAGACTATTTCCTTCAATTGGAAAAGAGGGTTTAAATATCCCGATAAAATCCCTTTTCCGTGAAACTCTCAGACTTTGATTACGAGCTTCCCAAAGAGCTCATAGCTCAGGAACCAGCAGAACCTAGGGATTCGTCCAGATTGATGGTTCTAAGAGATGGCATAGAGCTCAGGATTTTCAGGGACATCGTTGATTATCTGGATGCAGGAGATGTAATGGTGATGAACGACACGAAGGTTCTCAAAGCCAGAATATTCGGGAAAAAGAGCACTGGAGGAAGTATTGAAGCTCTTATTCTAAGGAGAATAGAGGGGAATCTATGGGAAGCGCTCCTAAAAGGAAAAACAAAACCCGGCATGGTTCTGGATTTCTCTGGGCATAAGGCAAAGATAATTGAAAAAGAAGAGGGTAAAGCATTGATTGAGTTCTCAGAGGACCCTAGGATGATAATGGAGGAGCAGGGAATATACCCGCTTCCACCCTACATAAAGGAGTATAGGGGAGATTTGGAGCGATATCAGACGGTTTATGCGAAAAAGGAAGGGGCTATCGCAGCACCAACAGCAGGCCTGCACTTCACACCTGAACTCCTTAAAGAAATAAAGAAAAAAGGCGTAGAGATGGTACATATAACCCTCCATGTGGGCTGGGGGACCTTTAAACCTGTGAAAGTTGAGAACATAGAG
>JALSOU010000042.1 GCA_026986305.1 Thermoplasmata archaeon
GCCCTTCTCATAGAGAATAAGTCCTTTTTCAATCCAGAGTCCGTAGTCATCTGGCCTGAGAGCGCTCGCTCTTTCCATGGCTATGAGGGCTTCATCGTCCCTTCCAAGCTTTCTAAGCGCAGAAGCTAGAGATAGCCATGCATCCACATATCCAGAATCGTAAGACAGGGCTTTTCTGTACCATGTCTCTGCATCTGCATATCTTCCCATTTCATAAAATATATCGGCTTTCAGCTTCATTAAGCGGGGCAGCTCAGGTTTTATGCGGAGCGCTCTCTCCACATATTCCATGGCCTTTGAGGCATTTCCTTCGCTGAGGAACTGCCTTGCCCAGTTTTCCAGAGCCTCGACTTCACCCATGCTCGGAAGAAATGCCTCCTTTTCTGGCTCCCTCTCCAGCTCCCTCAGTATCCCGTACTTTTCAAGTAGCTGCATAAGTCTGTCCCATTCAGCCAGCTCTATGCCTTTTGCCGAACATAATCTTCTGGTCTCTTCATCAGCCTCTCCAGTTGTCATGTAGAGTATTCTCACAAATGGATTGTTTATCCTCTCAATCATATCCAGAATCTCATCCATTGATGGATTTTTACGGGAAAAAACAACGAAATAATGGAGAACCTCTCCTGTAGGGAGGCTGAGATATGAGTCCATCTCTACCCTATCTTCAGAGGATTTCGTACCCCTTATCTGAAAACCGAGCTCTCTCGCCACCCTCATTGCTAGTTTCTCGAATTCTCTGGTATCCATGGAATTGATCCTTTGGAGAGCTCCGGTCATCTCCACCATATTCTCCATTTAGTACTTCTATTTTTCTGAGGGTTTAGAAGATAAGAAAGTTTTATATCAAATAAGTCTCTGAGTGCGTGAAATTTATGAGAAAAACCGCAGTTCTCATGGCTTTGATACTCGTGTTCTCCTCGCTCTCCCTGTCCTATGGATTTAGCTTTAAGGAGATGAAGCTATCCGATTCTAAATCCATGGAGATTCACCCCGCAATATATGGAAGCACCGTGGTTTGGGAGGACTACAGAAACGACCCTTATGGAGGCTATAGGGGGCCGGGAATAGGAAACCCTGATATCTACGCCTACAACATAAGCACCCACAGGGAGATTCCGATATGCACAGAGAAGAGCGGGGATGCTAAGAGAGATTCGGCACAGCAGAACCCGGCCATATGGAAAAACCTCGTGGTGTGGGAGGACTGGAGGAATGGAAATGCTGACATATACATCTATGACCTCAACGATCCCAATCAACCAGAAAACGGAACAAGGCTCACATTCAATAACAGGAATCAGGTGCAACCGAAGATATGGGGAAGCTATGTTGTGTGGATAGACTACCGGAACGGTCTGGACGGAGATGTGTTCATATTCAATCTATCAGCAGACCACAACCACAATAGCATTCCTGACTGGAAGGAGAAGGACTTTGATGAGAAGCTGGCGCATTACGATATGTTTCCAGAGTGCCTTAGAACGGATAAGGAATTCAGGAACTGGTATGACAATTGGACATATTCAGAAAAGGATGTGGCAGAGCAGAGGGACCTTTCCATTTATGGAGACATCGTAGTTTGGAAGGATTACAGAAATGACCATGGGAATGGGAACAGGGACATCTATGCCTATGATATAAAGGAGAGAAGGGAGTTCGCAGTATGCACAGAAGAGCATAACCAGTTCAACCCCGCCATATACAGAGACATTGTCGTGTGGTCGGACATGAGAAAGGGAGTCCCGACAATATGGGGAAAGAACCTGAGCTCTGGAAAGGAATTCAACTTCTATGACGGTAACAGCCAGAGGTATCCGAGCATATGGAAAAATGAAGTAGTATGGGTTGAGAGGGAAAACAACACAGATTACCTAAAAATCTCAAAGATAGGGGGTAAGGCATCTGCGCTCATTGGAAAGGGATGGAATCAACATAGCCCTTCAATAGGCTCAAGAGGAATAGTGTGGGCAGATGGCAGAGATGTCGAAGAGATCAATGGCAGGCAGATGAGCATCTGGAAGGTGTATTTCCTCAGGACGAGCAACTCTCCTCCGACGATAAAGAATATTCAGATTAAAGGGAAGCTTAAATACGGCCAGCAGTGCAACATAACTTTGCTGGCAGAGGTCTTTGACCCCGATGGTGACAACATAACTGTATATGCCGTATCTCAAGTTTTCGGGAACACAACACTTTTTGACGATGGAAGACACGGAGACGGGCTGGCTGGTGATGGAATATATGGGGCAAACATCAGCATAAAGCCCGATTCAAAGGAGCTTTCCGTAAAAATAGTGGCTGAGGACCAGTACGGTGCCATGACATCCAAATCAGAGAGCATTCCTGTGGAAAAGGTTCAGAACCCAGTATTCACACTTCTCGGTGTTTTAGCTGTTATAGTTGTTTTCCTGATACTGCTCGCTGGAGCCTCTATAATACGAAGAAAAACAAGGAAAGAGCTTGAAAGAGAAGAAAAATAGACTCACCTATTCTTTATCAGTTCAACAGCTCTTTTTATAACCCCAGCTATGGTATAAAACTCCCATTTTGTAGGCCCAGCCCTTGATATGAGCCTTCTGAATGTGACGCTCGCCCTGTTTTTCTTGTACTCGGGCCAGTTTATAGCATCCAGAAGATCATCGAAAAAGCTGAATAGCTTCTCCTTCTCATATCCTGAGGCTTCAGTTCTCGGTGTTGGCTCATATCCCTGCCTGTAAAGCTCATAAAAGATGACTGTTGCAGCGTGGCTCAGATTCAGAACAGGATATTCCGGGTTTGCAGGTATGGTTAAAAAAAGGTCGCATTTCATAAGCTCGTCATTGTAAAGCCCGTAGTCCTCCCTGCCGAAAACAAGGCCTATTTTTCCTTCATAGTCCTTAAATCTTGAGAAAAAATCCTCAGGGGTCATGGGCACCCTTATGGCTTTCTTCTCTCCATGGACGGTTCTTGCGGATGTTGCAGCCATGAGATCGACATGTTTCGCAGCCTCATCTATGCTCTCCACCACTATCGCATCGTCCAGTATCTCCTGAGCGTGCATCGCCCTTATGTATGCTTCCTCACCCAGATCCTTTGGATTGACCAGTATCAATTCCTTCAATCCGAAATTCTCCATGCTCCTCGCTATAGCGCCTATGTTTCCCCCGGTTTTTGGCTCAACCAGAATAACAGAGTAGCTAACCATTCTTCCTCTCCAGAGTCACTCCTCTCTGACCCTGATAGTGACCTGACCTCTTGGAGTACTCAAGCTCGGCGCTCTCCGCCATTAGCTCAAATACCATCTGAGCGAACCTCTCTCCTATGGGAAAATCCACAGTTTTTTGGGAGGCATTGAAGGCAGAAAATGTCAGTGTTCCGTGGAATCCTGCATCTATCTTTCCGAAAGCGGCTATTATTCCCTTTCTCGCCCATGATGTCCTTATCCAGAGCTGAGCGCTTATCTCTGATCCGAACTTCACATACTCCTCAGTGCTGAGTGCGAACCATGTCATAGGAGGTATCTTTGCCACTCCTTCCGTTATCTTTTCATCAGTGGATGGTATGTATATCTCAGATATTGAGAGGTCATATCCATTGGGGGTGAGGTTTTTCTCAACGAATGGCTCTATGGACAGCTTCCCCTCATCCATGAACCTCTTTATCATGCGGTCAGAGAGAATCATCTAAACCCTCCAGAAGGGAGCGCATGACCTTTTCAGGGTCCTTTGCCTTCACTATTCCAGATGCCAGAAGAACGCCTGAAGCGCCGAGTTCCATGGCCTTTGTGACATCCTCCTTCTTCTTGACTCCCGCACCGCACAGAACCTTTACCTCTGGGTTTATCCTCTTAACAACCTCAACAGAGCCTGAGACCACCTCTGGTTTTGCAGTTGAAACCGATATATCACCACCTATTAGTTCAGGAGGCTCTATGGCAACATATGTGGGACCCAGAGCTGCCACAGCACCTGTAACATCCACATTGTTGGTGCACACCATAGTCTCCAACCCAAGATCTTTCGCCCTCTTTATCGCCGCATCGATGTCTGCAAGTATCATCCTCTTTTCCGAGTGATTTATCATTGTTCCCACGGCGCCTGCATCCTTAATCATCTCAGCTGTTATTGAGCCCGTGTGGCTTCCCGGAGAATAAGGGTCTATGTGCTGTGCGAACACAGGGAGCTCTGTATTCTCAGCCACCATTCTCAGATCCACTAGATTGGGTATTATCGCAACGGTGTGGTCAAAATCCTTAGCCACCTTCTCAATTATCTTCGTCAGCCTAAGAGCCTTTTCTCCCATTCCTTCCGAGTATACCTTATAACTCACTGCAATAAGGGGTGTTCTGAGCATAATGGAGGATAGGAGCCTATTAAAAAAGGTTTTCTATGTGCTCTCCCGCTTCTTCTTCATGACCTTGTAGTATCTGGTTACATAACCAGCTATCCTATTCCTCATCTTCTTCGTTGGAACG
>JALSOU010000043.1 GCA_026986305.1 Thermoplasmata archaeon
TACTGTTTTTGCCGTTATGCAAATGTTATAAACAAAAAAGATTAATTATTATCTTAAATAGCGATTTTAGATATAAGAAAAAACAAAATTCATTAACATAATTTTTTCCTATCAACTCCATTAAAATCTATAGACGACAGCACATCCCCAAGTAGATATATTGATCCTGTTACCAGCACAGGATTTCCATACTCAATGGCCCTGCACACAGCATCCCTTGGCTTTCTAACCCCTTCCACTTCCCCATATTCAGAGGTGATTTTGAGCAATTCCTCCATTTTCATCGCCCTAGGCCTGTATTCAGGCTCGGTTATTATTGTTTTTACAGAGCCTTTCATCAGGATCTCTGCAAATGATCTGGCATCCTTGTCTGAAAGCATACCAAGAACAAGGGTGTATTTTCCCCACAAACCTGCATCTATGAGGGCATTCCTCAGAACCCTCGCACCATCTGGATTATGGGCAGCGTCCAGCACGACAATTGGGTCTCGGGAAACGATGTCAAACCTTCCCCTCCACCTCACATTGTTAATACCTGAGATTATGGCGCTCTTCTCCAGATATATTCCATCGCCTTTCATAAGCTCAGCAGCAGCAACGGAGAGCGCAGCGTTCTCAGCCTGATGTCTGCCCACAAGAGGGATATGAAGGTTATATTCATCATATATGCCCTTAACGATGCATTCCACACCGCCGATATCGCTGGAAAATATCCTGTAATCAAAGTCCCTTTTCAGGGAAAACACCTGAGCACCCACCTTTTTAGCCTTTTTTTCTATAACCCTCAGTGTTTCTCCACTTTCAGCTGTGACTATGTTCATGCCTTCCTTTATTATCCCTGCCTTTTCCCACGCTATGTTCTCAAGAGTTTTTCCCAGATGCTCTGTGTGGTCCATGCCTATCCTCGTTATAACCCCTGTTTTAAACCTGAGGATATTGGTGGCATCCAGCCTCCCTCCCATACCTGTCTCAACCACCCATATATCCGCAGCCATCTCACGAAAATAATCAAAGGCGATTGCGGTGGTAAGTTCAAAAAATGTGGGATAAACCCCCTTTTTATTCAGAGATTCCGCAATTTCCCTGTACCTTTCTATGTAACGGAGGAGAGTATCTCTCTCAATTGGCTTTCCATCTATGAGCATCCTCTCCTCAAAGCTTATGAGGTGGGGAGAGGTGTATGTCCCGACCCTGTACCCTCCAGCCTTTGTGATGGATGAAAGCATCGCTGCAACAGATCCCTTTCCGTTAGTTCCTGCTATATGCACACCCTTCGCATTTTCATGTGGATTTCCGGAGATTTTTAGGAGCGCTTCCACATTGTCCAGACCGAGCTTCATACCGAATCTTCTCAGGGAATAGAGCCAGTTCAGAGCCTCTTCGTAGATCTCATTCAATATCTTCACCCCAGACCTTCTCAGCATAGGTGTAAAGAACAGGAGCGGCGATTATCGTTACCAGCACAAAGAGAATCAAAGCGGTGAATATGTCCTCGCTTATGACTCCGCTTTCAACAGCATATCTCGCAAGTATCATCTCCAGCGCTCCCCTTCCTAGCATGGCTGTTCCAACCATGAAGGAAGCTCTATTGGAAAAACCGGAGATCTTCGCACCTATGCCACAGCCTATATACTTTCCAGCGAATCCGAGACCTACGAATAGGCCGACCATAGATATTATCAGCAGATAATCTGATGAAGCCACGGTATAACTTGAAAGAGTCAGCCCGACATATCCGAAGAATATCGGGGCGAATACTGATTTCAGCATGGCGTTCAGGTCATCCATCATCCTGTTCCAAGCTATTCTCCTCTTCAACATGGGCCCAACTTTCATGCCCCATTTCCCTATGACAAGGCCGCCTATATATGCACCTATAACAACATTTAGGCCCACAAGACCTGCAACTATAGAAAATGTGAGCGCCACTAGAATGGCGGTTGTAAGGAGGAGCTTCTCAGATTCTTCTTCAGCCCTTATCTTGTCAAAAAGCCTCTCTATATCCTTTGATACTATGAAAAATGAGGCTAACATGAAGATAAGTATCTCAGCGCTTATTATGCTTATGCCCTCAGGGCTGAGGTTTTTATGGCCGAGAACCGTGGAAGAAACTATACCGAGTATGAACACAGCTAGTATATCGTCAACAAAGCTTGCCCCAATGACCACGGACCTGAGCTTAACATGGGAGCTCCTTGAAAATATGCCTGCGCAGACTTCTATGGCGCTGTTGCTCATTATCGCCGCCAGAAAAAGAGAGGTTCCCCAGTCAAAACCGAGATATATCAGAGGAAAATAGACCATTAGGAATGTGGCTATTACTCCGAGAGATGCCACGATTATGCTCCCTTTCATGTTCTGCTTAAAGGCATTGAAGTTTGTTTCCATTCCCGCCACAAGCATTATGAGGAGTATGCCAAAGTCTGCGAAAACCCTTATGGCATCCACAGGATACACTACCGCAAGAACCATGGGACCAAGAATAAATCCACCTAAAACCTCCCCTATCATGGACTGATAGTCGTGTTTGATGAAAATAAACCCAAGGAGACGGCTAGTAAGAACTAGAACTATCAGTGCCGATATGGTGCTCAGCTCCATTTCTCATCTCCGTTTTCTTCCATTGGTGCTGCATTTAAGGGGTGCTTATTAAGTTTTCTGGTTTATGCAGCTGCAAAAGCTTTAATTATACTGTGTATAAAGGCCTCAGCATGAGAATAGAACAAATGAAAAAATATGTCGATAAAATCTACTCCTTTATGGATAAAAATCCATCTACAGCTCCGATTCTCCTCCTTATAGGGGTTATTTTAGTAACAGAAGGCCTAATCTACTTTTACACCACCCTACAGGGGTGGTTTTCTCACATAACGATGGAGATCATCATATTGATGATAGTTATAGGTGTGGCAGACATCCTCTTTATATCCCTATATATAAAAAGGAATTACAGAAAGGGCGAAGAAAAAGATATTGATATGGCACCGTATCTGAAAAAAATTGACAGATATCTGAGGATTTCAAACCCATACATCTCAGTTATCCTCGGAGCGTTAATAGTGTTTGTAGCATGGTATCACAATGTTCTCGGCTATGGGGCTACGACCAAAATAGGGGATGCTGACCTTATCCTCATAATACTTGGCATATCGTTCATCTTTTATCCCTTCGTTCCTCCGAAATTCCACATAGAAAGGGACTTCATCCTGAGTTTCTTCATTTTTCTTGTGATAATACTGGCGATAATGCCGTTTTTGTTCTTCCTGTTCGGTGAGGCTTTTATCTATTACTTCCTAACCCTACCCGTGCACTGGTTGCTCAATGTGATAGGGGTTCCCAACAGAGTTATCACAGCAAACCGCATAGGATTCAAGTACAATGGATATTCCAAGGTCATAGAGATTGCCAGAGCCTGTTCAGGCATATACTCATTCAGCATATTCACCTCAGCATTCATAGCCTTTGTTCTGGTAGTTTACAGAAAACTGGACATTAAAGCGTGGCTCTTCCTGATACTTGGAATTTCTCTGGCATACATAGGAAATGTTATCCGTATGACTATAGTCGTGGCTTCAGGGCATTACTACGGACCAGAAACGATGCTATGGGTGCATGAAAACATAGGCTATGTGATATTCTTCACTTGGATGGCTTTCTTCTGGTTTCTTCTCTACCACTTTCTTATGAGAGAAAAAACAAAAAATTAGTAAAGGGTTTTGGCCCTTATTTTCTCCTGTATGCATAGGTTGCAACCATAAACATGCCTATGACTGCGAACACCGGTATGAGCATTGTGGGAAACTCTCCTACCTGGATACGGAACTTTCCGCTACTCACATAGACAGTATATGCCCCGGAGCGCATACCTCCATGATATCCCCCTCTATGTGAGCCGAAATCAAAGTTTGTTCTTATCATAAAGTAGTAGTTGCTATTCGGTTGTAATCCAGTTATGTTTATCCATGCGTGTCCTGTGTCTATGGTAGACGGATCGGTAGGTTTTCCCTGCTCATATGCAGGGAGCGGGCTGTCCGGTCCAGTGCTCACATTATATGCATTTCCTACGAAGTACCAGCCATCATATGGCCCCACTCCAGTCTCATAATTTGGGTCATCTGGGCTCTCTATGAACACTGCGTATGAATTCCAGACATCGAAGGTTCCTCTGTGCATTACCTTTCCACCAGTATCATTCCAATCAGTGTATTTCGGCAATGGTATACTCATATTTATCCATGAATCTCCTGCTTCTGTCTTTACAGTGTATCCTTTTAACTCTCCTCTATCCCCACCATCGGCAATGGGTATCGGCTCGTATCTGCCATACCACGCATACTGATCGTCTGCTACATTGCTTGTAGTTGCAGAAGGCCATTTCACAGCATAGGTGTAGTTTATTCCGTTACCAGAACCCA
>JALSOU010000044.1 GCA_026986305.1 Thermoplasmata archaeon
TTCTCGTCTCTCTAAGCACATCATCGGCGCTCATAAAATCAATTCCTTACTGAAATTTCTTCCTTATCTTCTCCACCTCTTCCATGGAGTACCTCTTGAACCCGTTCTTTTTATCAATAGTTGCTATGTTTATGCCATCTCCAGAGGCGGCATCCCTCTTCATGGCCATTGAGATGGCTCTTACTGCCAGCTCCACACCTTCTTTAATGCTCATATCCTTCTTGTAATGGTCCTCCATCACCCCATAAACATAGGGAGATCCTGAGCCTGTGGTAACATAGTCGTCTTCTATGGATCCTCCTGCGGCATCAAGGGAGAACACATGGGGGCCTGTGTTGTCTATACCAGCCACTATTAGCTGCACCCAATAGGGATAATAGCTCCTCCCATTAAGGATATTGGCCATAAGGGTAGCGGCTCCGTTCACCGTTATTGGAGTTCTGTTCTTAATCCTGAATAGCTTCACCTCAGCCCTGAGGTACCTTGCGAGAACCTGCGCATCGCCCACTAGACCTGCCACAGTCATTCCGAGGTGCTCATCTATCTTGAATAGCTTGTTCGTGTTTTTGTGGGCTATTAGCGTTCCCATGGTGGCTCTCATCTCGGTTGCCATGACTATTCCATCCTTGCAGACCATAGCAACCGTCGTCGTTCCTTTCTTCAAATCGCCTTTATCTTCGCTCATATTATCAACCTTAATTTAATTTTGGCTTCAGTCTTAACAGGCCTAAAAGCGCTGTTAGGGCATATTTTTTCATTATTTAAGTATTTCGTCTAAGTTTTCACTTTATTGCTATGCTGACCACATTGTTTCCCCTGAGAATCACCTTTCCCAACCTTCTTATCTTGTCCTGCGTTGTCTCTTCGGTATCTTCAAGCACCATGTTCATGTAGTCGTCAACGCCGACCAGCTTTCCTTCCAATATCCTTCCGTCCTTCAGAAGAAGGCTGACCCGCTTATTCAGGGACTGTTCCAGTAGTGTGTTAGGCATAACCATTTTGGTTCCCTCAGCAACCTGATTATTAACGGGGATTTAAAGTTTTTGTATCATTTATCCCTAAAATACCTTCCAGTAGTCGCTCAGCCTCCTCTGAACCCTCATCTCCCTTATCGTATGACTGTGCTTCTTCCATTCTTTATTGTGCACCCTTTCAGTTATCTTTTCCACAGCTTCATCCAGGGAACTGAACCTTTCAGGCACCTTTCTCATGGCATTTCTCGCAGTCTCCCTGACAACCCACACACCTAACGGTGCCCAGTACTCAGGGCTTATCTCCCTGTATATCAGGACCTTTGCGCTCCTCCTTCTCCTGTGAAGATGCTCCAGAACAGCGAGGCGTGCAGCGTAATATCCTCCTGTGATGTTCTCAGCGTAGCTTTTCCTCCCTTCAAAGGGCTCCCAGTCGCTTAATGTTACATCTTGAGGTGACCAGTAAGATCCCCTCATCCACATCTCCACCATCTCAAATCCCCATTCCTCTGGCATAAGGAGTATGAGCATGTGATTTCCAAGATAGGTGTTCTCATAGAGCTCAAACTCGCCTATCTCCTGATAATACCTCACCCTTTCCATTAGCTTTTTCCCAAGGATGTCGTCAACAGCGGTTATTGACCATCTGGTAGGAACCATCCTCCTCTTTCTTTTATCCCCCAAAAGCCCAGCTGAGAGAAGGTTCTGAGCCCTGTCTATCTCTATACCTGAGGAGAAAAGCTCAAAAAGGGCATCTGTGGCCTTCGCATCTGTGTCATCTACTATGGCATCCACTTTTCTAGGAACCACTGGGTTCTCTGTTATTCTGGCCTTTTCAGCCTCTGTCCTAGGGCCTATGGGTGCATGGAAGAAGTCCAGAGAAAGCGCTCCTTTGACCTCTTTCGCAAGCTTAACCTCAATATCCACAGGCTTCTCCGACATTGCCAAAAGCTGTGTTGCCTCCAGAACACCACCTTTTTCTCTGGGCCTTCTGACATCATATATTGAGGATGTGCGGTAGAGAGCGCTCCTCTTACCTATTATCTCGGTTATTCCCATGCCGTAGAGCCTTGATGATATGCCCAAAAATTCAACATCCTTTGAAACGAAAGGCGGAAGCACAGGACCCGCATATACCTTAGGATAGCCGTATCTTCCCACAAATATTGAAGGTGGAGAGGAGCCGTACATCTCCTTTCCCTTGAACTCTATCTTTGGAAAGCCATCCTTTGCAGATTCCAGTATTGGGCAGTATCCCAGTCCGCAGAGATTTTTAGCGCCTTTGCACTTTATACATGTCTCTGGCTTAACCCATGAGGGTATCGGGCTTTTCACGGTAGAAAATGGCTCTCAGTAAATAAGTTTTTAATTCCTGCGCTCACATTCCGAACTTTTCCTTCATTTTCCTGTAAAAATCCTGCCCAAATCTAACAAATCTCGCCTTTTTCTCAGACAGAGATATCCTCAGTGTGTCCTTTGGAGTCATCTTCACGCTTTCCTGCCCATCTATCACAACAACGCAGTTTTTCCTAGGCTCATAGAGCTTTATCTCTATCGTGCTGTCCGATGAGAGCACCATGGGTCTAGCAGAGAGCTTGAAAGGCGCTATTGGAACTATGACAAAGGCGCTCAAACCCGGAACCAGTATGGGGGATCCAACGCTCATGGCGTAGCATGTTGATCCCGTAGGAGTGGCCACTATCATGCCGTCTGCTCTTACGCTGTCAACGAGCTCTCCATCTATGAATACCTGAAAGTGCCTTATTTTCGCTATCTGAGATGTGTGTATCACCACCTCATTCGTGGCATCTGCCAGCCTCCTATCCCCTAGCTCTGCTTTTAATTTTATTCTCTCCTCTATTAGATAATCGCCTTCCACTATCCTTTCAAGGGCGTAGAGCATCTCGTCTGGAGATGATTCTGTGAGAAAGCCGAGAGAACCTACATTCACCGCAAAC
Source organism: Thermoplasmata archaeon (assembly GCA_026986305.1). Lineage (GTDB taxonomy): Archaea > Thermoplasmatota > Thermoplasmata > WALJ01 > WALJ01 > WALJ01. The sequence continues at coordinate 2,930 of JALSOU010000044.1, forward strand.
ACAGGCGCATCCGTGTGCTGGAGAGCTCTTAGCACGGTTCCGTCTCCACCTATCGCTATGAGGACATCCACATCCATGGAGTCCAGCTCCATGCCTTTCCTTCCAAGCTTCTTTGCCATAGAGCCTTCGAGAAATACCTCATGATCAGGCTCCAGAAATGAGAGAGCGCTCTTCGCCAGCTCATAAGCCTCTTTGGAACCTATCCTAGCACTTATTCCAAACCTCACCTCAAAACCCCCAGAACCTTTTCATCTCCTACCGCTATCACGGAGCTCCTTTCCCTTAGATTTAAACCCATGTCCAGAACATCTAAATTTTCGTCGTATATCTCACCGCCTGCCTCCCTGAGAATCAAAGATGCTGCAGCTATATCTATGACTCTCAATCCATCGGTTCCTGAGTAATAGTAAAGGTCCATGAATCCAGCTGCAACATAGGCTATTTCTAGGGATGTAGATCCGAGACTCCTCACCCTTTCTGGAATTCTGAGCACCTTATATGCATCCTCCTTAGCCCTCTTTCCCAGCATCACAGAGAATATGGAGCTTTTTTCCTCAAATCCTCTGGTCTTTATCCGCCTACCGTTTCTGTAAGCGCCTTTCGACCTCTCAGAGTAAAACTCCTCTCCTGTTGCCAAATTCAGTATGAAAGCGTATTTAACATCCGAAATTGCGCTCTCAGCCAGAGCCATGGATATTGAGTAGATGGGGATAGAGTTTATGGCATTGTATGTGCCGTCTATTGGGTCAAGCACCAGTGTAAAATCCCTCCCAAAATCCAGAAAACCTCTCTCCTCGCTCAGAACATTGTAGGGGTTTCCCATGCTTTCCAGAGAGGAAAGGACAGCATCCTCTGCCAACCTATCAATCCTCAGGGTTGGAGTTCCATCTGCACCCATTCCCACATCTTCCTTCCAAGCTCTGCTTTCCAGCCCTTTGATGGCTTCTCTCACATCATAAGCTATTTTTCTTAGATTTTCAATCACAGCCCTGCATTCCAATCCACTATTTTAGATGTTCGTTTGGCTGTTTTTCAGTATAACTCCCTTTCCAGAGGCTCCATCAACCCTTATCTCCACAGGATTTTTCAGCCTCAGGTGTACCACATACTTTCCCTCATAGGAGGGTTCCTGTTTTTCAAGCCACTCCCAGTCTATGAAGCTCTTTTTCGTGTAATCCACCGTGAGGTAAGGTATGTTCAGGCAGGCTATGTTGTGGAAGAAGTGGGACCCCTGTGAGAAATCCACCTTTATGTCCTTCATGGGGGTTTCAACTATGGCTCTGGTGTTGGATATGTGGTCCCAGTCCACTGGTATGCCGAGCCACCTGTCCTTAGTCCCCCATCTTCCCGGACCTATCAATATATAAGGGCTACTTTCCAGCATCTCGTTTATTTCCCCTATTTCCTTTGCGATTTCCCTAGTTTTGCTCCTCTCAAACCTCTCCCTGTGCACGAATACTATGTCCTTTATGTTCCCCAGAACCCC
>JALSOU010000045.1 GCA_026986305.1 Thermoplasmata archaeon
TATATCAGAGATGTGTGGACGCTGACAGTGGATGTGCCGCTCTGCGCTTTAGGAGTTCCTATGAGCCTGACCAGCCTCATGTCTCCCATTATGTCGCCGCTCTTGTTTATTATGCTGAAATTGGGGTTCGCCTTCATGACACTACCGGAGGGCTGATATAAAATCACAGCACCACAGGAATATACATAACCTTCCTGAGTGTAGTATCTGTTTGGAACATAAAGTGAGAGATATCCGCTGACATTCCCATATATCTTCTGGGTTTGCTCAGAACCGCCATTATCTGTTGTTAGGGAGTAGGTTACATTTATGCTTTCTTTTGTGTTGTTGAATACAAGAAATCCCGGTGTTGGTGCGGCGAAAGCGGGTATTCCTTCGGAACCCATGGTTATTGGGGAATAATATGTGTAATTCGTGAAATCCCTCATAATCATCTCATCAACATGGGCCTTTAAGGCGCTGAACTGGGATTCCACAGCATGCATGTGATTGGCCTCATTATCTTTCATTGCAACAGGAACATACTGGGTCTGTATCATCCCGAAAAGGAACATGAACACCATCAATGCCATTATCGTACCTATAGTGGCAGAAACGCCTTCATCGGATTTTTCTCGTCTTTTTGGGGAGCGCATCATCTCACCGGACAGCGATGTATGAGCGCCTGAGTATATAAGAGTTGTGCGGTAATCTGCCGGATTTTGTACAGATGCTATAACAACCTTTATATACTGCTCCGTTAAGCCTAAAGCGGGAGAGGTCAAGAGACCCCCGACTATAAGGTGAAAAGATGGAAAAAATAGAGAAATTTGAAGACATGAAGATAGGCGAAAAAACCCTTTCATACCTGAAAAAAAGCGGATTTGTTGAACCTACTGATGTTCAGAAAGAGGCGATTATTCCTGCTATTGAAGGAAGAGACATGATAGTTCAGGCCAGAACTGGCTCTGGAAAGACCCTTTCCTTTCTCATACCTGTTTTTGAAGGAATTGAGGGGAAAAACGGTGTTGAGGCGATAATTCTTGTGCCTGTTAGAGAGCTCGCCCAGCAGGTTGAGGAAGAAGCTAGAAAGATTGGAAAATTCCACGGTATAGATACAGTGGCAGTTTACGGGGGAGCAAGCATAGAAAACCAGATAAAAAAGTTGAAGAGCGCATCTGTGGTGGTGGGAACACCCGGCCGTGTAATAGACCTGATGAAGAGAGGGGCTCTAAATATGGATAACCTGAAATTCTTCGTTCTGGATGAAGCGGACCGCATGCTGGATATGGGTTTTTACGAAGATATGGAATGGATAATATCCAGAACTCCTGAAAATAAACAGGTTATGCTGTACTCTGCCACGATGCCTGATGAGATAATAAAGCTGGCTAAGAAGCACATGAAAGACCCACTTAAACTGAAGCTATCTGAGGACAGCATATCCGCAACAGGCGTTGAACAGTACCACATAAGGGTTGGGAGCATGAACAAGATGGCGAAGCTCTCAGCGCTCCTTGACAATGAAAAAGGGAAATATCTCATATTCACCCGCACGAAGATAGCTGCCAGAAAGGTGGCTGAGCTCCTGAGAAAGCATGGATACAGGGTTTTTGCAATACACGGAGATATGAGCCAATCTGCCAGGACTAAGACGATGAACGACTTCAAATCTGGAAAAATAGACATACTGGTGGCAACCGATGTAGCATCAAGAGGAATAGATGTTCAGGGCATAACCCATGTGATAAACTACGACATCCCTCTGTATCCAAAGGATTATGTGCACAGAATAGGTAGGACGGGGAGGCTTGATAAGAAGGGAAAGGCGATTACCTTTGTAACAAAGGATGAGATGGGAGCGCTCCGCAGGATTGAGGAGTACATAGGAAGAAAGATACCTGAGATGAGGTTAAAGGTCCGTGGAAGGATAAGGGAAAGGATGGATTATCGTGAGCATGCGGATGTCTTCGGAATGGTTACCTTTGTTTTTACTGCGGACGAGGGTATGTCAACCCTTGATGTGGTTAAAGAACTTGAAAAGCAGGGAATCAGGGAAGAAGACATAGGAAAGATAGAGATAGATGGAAAAAAGGGTGAATTTGAGGTTCACTACTCCTCAGCCCACAGGGCCACAAAGTCAGGGCTGAAAGAGATCAGACTGAAAGCGAAGGAGAGCAAGCCTTAAATACTGTGCTGAGCCTCTTCTTTCCATGAAAGATAAAAGGGAATACACGGTAATGATAGAGCGAGATGATGATGGGTACTATGTGGGAGAGGTGATAGAACTTCCGGGTTGCTTTACACAGGCAAGGAGCATTGAAGAGCTTATGGAAAGGATTAAAGAGGCCATATCCCTATATCTTGAAACCGTGGACGATGTGGATGTAAAATACGAGTTTGTAGGTCTTCAGAGGGTTATTGCTTGAAACTCAGACCTCTTCCAGCTATTAAGGTTATAAAAGCGATGGAAGGCTTCGGTTTCAAGGTTTTGAGAAAGAAAGGTTCACATGTGATACTTGGAAATGAGGAGGGTGTAATTATCGTCATACCGGTGCATGCTGGGGAAGAACTCGGTAAAGGCATACTCTTGAAGATAATAAAGCAAGCAGGTCTAAGCAAAGAGGAGTTTTTAAAGGCCATAAAATGAGGAAGTTCTAAATAAGCAAAAGAATTGCTGTGCGGTGAATACATGCCTGTGTGCCCCTTGGATTACAGATACGGAAGAGAAGAGATGAAGAGGGTCTTTTCAAACGAGGCCAGAATACAGAAGATGCTTGAGGTGGAGGCAGCTCTTGCCAGAGCCCATGCTAAGCTGGGCCACATACCGGAGAGCGCTGCTGAGGAGATAAGTAAAAAAGCATCGTTGGAGCATGTCAAACCTGAGAGGGTGGATGAAATAGAGAGGGAGATAAAGCACGATGTTATGGCGCTTGTTAAGGCATTTTCGGAAGTCTGCGAGGGGGATGCTGGCAAATACATACATTTGGGGGCTACGAGCAACGATATCATAGACACGGCAACAGCGCTACAACTCAGGGACGCCCTCAATATAATTGAAAAAGACCTGATAATGCTTGGAAACACAATGAGCGCTCTCGCTAAAAAGCACAGGGACACTGTGATGCTTGGAAGGACCCACGGCCAGATGGCAACGCCCATAACCTTCGGCCTGAAAATTGCGGTTTATCTCGATGAAATAAGGAGGCACCTTGAAAGGCTTAGAGAATCAAGAAAGAGGATAACGGCTGGAAAGATGATGGGGGCCGTGGGAACAGGGGCTGGATTCGGGGATGATGCTCTTAAAATAAGGGAGCTCGTCGGAAAGGAGCTTGGAATAGACATGGCTCTTGCCTCAGGGCAGGTTGTCGGAAGGGACAGATACATTGAATTCATCGCTCTGGCGTCCAACATAGCCACGAGCCTTGAGAAGTTTGCCACAGAGATAAGGAACCTTCAGAGGCCTGAGATAGATGAGGTTGCTGAGGCGTTTGATGTGGAGAAGCAGGTGGGATCCTCTACCATGGCACACAAGAGAAACCCCATAACATCGGAAAACATCTGCGGGCTTGCCAGAATCATAAGAGGCTTCATGATACCGCAGATGGAGAGCGCCGTTCTCTGGCATGAGAGGGACCTGACTAACTCATCAGCGGAGCGATTCACCCTGCCGCATACAGCAATACTCCTTGACGATATTCTGGTTAAGATAGAGAATGTCTTCCGCAATCTGGTAGTAAAGCCTGAAAACATGCTGAGGAATCTGGAGAGGTCCAGAGGTCTCATAATGGCTGAGGCTGTAATGCTCGCCCTTTCTTCAAAGGGAATGGGGAGGCAGGAAGCCCATGAACTGGTTAGAAGGCTTTCAATGAGGGCTGAGAGCGAGAAAAAGCATCTTAAAGAGGTTCTTATGAAGAGCGATGAGATAGGAGCGCTCCTCAATCCTGATGAAATAGAGAGGATAATGGATTACAGGAATTACACAGGAAAAGCGGAGGAAATCGTAGATATGGTTGTGGAGAGGTGGGAGAAAGGAGCTTAGTTTACAATTTGTAAGCAAAATGTTCATATATCGGAAGCTCTTTGCTTCCAAACTGTGAGCAGGAATCTGATAAGTAAAATACTCGGAAATCCGAAGAGAATAGCAGTTTTAGAGGAGATTCTTTTCTCAGATTTGCCTATCAGAGTGAATGAAATTTCTAAAAAGAAAAATGTGAGTTCTGGTTTTGTATCGAAATATTTACAGGATCTCAAGAAAATTGGCATAGTTAAAAAGAAAAAAGAAGGATATGTTCTCGTGGAAAGCCCCATCACCCGTTCCCTTAGAATTCTCCTTAATTCGCTGCT
>JALSOU010000046.1 GCA_026986305.1 Thermoplasmata archaeon
ATATGGCCTCCCGAGGTTTCCGGAAGCATCTGTGTAGTTGTATATCATAATGGTGATGTTCTCAAAGCTCCTCCACGGGCTGTGATACCAAACCGCTGTATCTGAAGGAAGGTATGTGCTTTCCCACCCCAGAAACCTCCACTCATCTGGATTGTCCCCAGAGCTCTGAGAGATCATGGGTTCGCTGCTGCTGTTCATGCTTTCATCAAAAACAACCTTTAAAAGAGAATTCGCCTGCACATATTTATCCCCATTGACTGGGCTCGTTTCCAAAGGCTTTGGAGCCACGGTATCTCTTGTGAAAAACACCCCGTAATATGTGGTGCCGTTTTTTCCTGAAAGTGTTTTGTAGTTTGAGACGGAAAAGATCACAGGTGATGAGGGGGGCGCACTGTAATTCCATATGGTAGTATCGTTCACATTCCTATTCGGATTGTAAGAGTCCCACTTGTAGAAAGTGAAACTGGCGTTTTTTGGATAAAGAACATCTATTTGAGGCGTTATGGAAGAATTGAGGCTGCTGCGATACCTTATGCTAAGACTTCCTGTAGAATTCAGACCTTTCTCGTAGATATCTGGATTGGAGTACAGAACCGTACTTGAAGAGTCTTCATATGTCCTCACCGTCCACCTGTAAGGCTTTCCGATTATGCCGTTTGAGTCCTCGTAGTCACTTATCTCAAAAGTTATGAGGTCTCCTGTTGAAAAAGGATTATGGGACCACACAGCCGTATCTCTGTATGAAATGGTGCTTTTCCACCCCTCAAACCTCCACCCCCCTGTGTCATTTCCAGAGACTATTCTCAGCGTTGGAGTGTGCCTTGTATCCATCCTCTTGTCGAAGATTACGAATATTTTCTGCTCAACAGAGATGTTCTCAGTTCTGTTTTCAGGTATTGTCAGATAAACATGGGGCTGGCTGATATTTTCGGTGTGAAACTTCCATGTGTGAGATGGAATCTCATCCTCATGCCCCTCTCCTTCCAAAAAGTAGAACTTCCATGGATCAGATTTATCTGAGGAATTGTAAAGATAGGCCTTGTAGTATGTACCGTTAAATGGAGAAAGTACAGACTCAGCTGTGTGGTTGTCAGTCTGGAACGGTATGGAAATCAGGTTTATTCCCCTGTGAATGTGGTATGTTATCTTTCCTTTGTAATCCTTCTGCGGGGCTGAGACCTCGGAATCCACAATATTTAGATTTCCTCCCTCCTCAACTGTTATCCTGTACTCACCGCTATATGTGGAGTTCATGATGAGCTTGGAGTCCTTAAGGGTTAGAGATCCTCCTTTTTTAACGGTGAGATTTCCATTTAGATATATTGTCTCCCCATCCACGGTTATGCTCTCACCCGGGCCTATAACCCAATCCCCGTGGGGCAGCTGAAATGTGCTATTGTTCTGAACCTGAGACATCGCAGGAAGCATCAATGTACCAAGCATGAGTATAATCACTACCAATACCGATGGAAACTTCATATATTTTCGCAAAATCACTCATTAATTAAATACCTTTCGTGAAAATATTAAAAAGATTTTTAATATAAAATTAAAAGGTTTATTGCTCAGAATATTTTTTTGCTATCTCTCTGGCAACATCCAGCGTTCCTGCATCTCCGCCCATATCATATGTACGGACTTTTCCATCTTTAACCACCATTTCTATGGCCCTTTCAAGCCTATCAGCCTTCTCATGCTCACCTATGTAGTCTAGAAGCATGCGCGTGGCCCTTATTGTCGCTATTGGATTCACTTTGTACTGTCCTGCATATTTCGGAGCTGAGCCGTGAACAGGCTCGAAGACCGCATAGTCATCTCCGATGTTACCTGATGCCGCAAACCCGAGACCACCCACAAGCTGAGATGCTAGGTCCGATATTATGTCTCCGAAGAGGTTTGATGTTACCAGAACATCGTAGTTCTCCGGGTTTTTCACGAGCCACATTGCCTGAGCATCTATGTTTGTCTCCCACATCTCTATCTCAGGATAGTCCTCATGCACCTTTCTGGCAACCCTTACAAAAAGACCGCTGGTTTCCCTGAGGACATTCGGCTTTTCCACCACAGTGACATTTTTAAGCCCGTTTTTTCTGGCAAAATCAAACGCTGCTCTAACTATTCTCTCTGCCCCTTTTTCAGAGATTATCCTCAGAGATATGGCCTTGTCCTTCCCTTTAAACTTGGCATACCTCGGATGGGAGCTCAAAAGCTCATCCAGTTCCTCTGGAACAGGATAGTATTCCACACCTGAATAAAGCCCCTCCGTGTTCTCCCTGAAAACGGTTATGTTGATGTTGTCCCTATAATTCAGAGGGTTTCCGGGGTATGCCTTCGCAGGTCTTACATTGGCATAGAGGTCAAATAACTGCCTAAGCTTAACTATGGGACTGTAATATTCAAGGCCCTTTCCCCTAAGCTCAGGAGCGAGCTCTTTCTGAGCCTCTTCCTTCGGTTTTGATGTGATGGCACCGAAAAGGGCAGCATCTGTTTCTTTCATGAGCTCTATGGTTCTCTCAGGCAGGGGATTTCCCTCTTTTTTCCAGAACTCCCAGCCTATGTCTCCGTAGAGATACTCTGCATCCAGAGCGATCTCATCTAAAACTATCATGGCTGCCTCTATGACCTCTTTTCCAACTCCATCTCCGGGCAGTACCGCTATCTTGTACTTCGGCAATGTATCACCGTGCTGATATGGACTTCTATTTAAAGAATGCTGGCGCTCCTCACTAACTGGGGGTTTTCCTGTGTTGAAAACCCTGCCCTTTACCTTTGGCAAAGCGCACCTCGGAAATGCAGCGTAACTTCGCTTATTTTTCCAAGTAAAAATCCTGAAAACGGACGCGCCGGGATTTGAACCCGGGTCAGAGGCTCCGGAGGCCCCTGTGATATCCAAGCTACACCACGCGTCCAAAACTTCCAGAGACATTCAGGTAAAGAGAAGTATAAAGTAATTTTCTCGTAGCTTTGAGGACGCGCCGGGACGAGCAACGATAGTTGCGAGTAAGACTCTTTTCCTAAAAGAGTCGTGTTTGAACCCGGGTCAGAGGCTCCGGAGGCCCCTGTGATATCCAAGCTACACCACGCGTCCACCCTTTCACATGAAATCGTCCAGTGTGAGGTTTTTCACATCTTTTTTCGCTGTTTTTTCCTCTTTTTTCCTCTTAGAGGATGGGCCGAAGGAGTCAAATAGCGTGGACTGACTTATCCCGCTTAGCAGAGCATCTTCATCCCACCCGAAGACCTCTGTGACCCTTGCCAGCGTCATAGCCACTCTCCTAGCGTAGTACTGCCAATCAGGAGTGGCCTTGAATTCCACGCCATCTATGTATGGCTCAACTTCCTGAGGTGTGCGCCTGCTGTTTGTAACTACCCATGAGACTTTCATGCCCGGAACAAACTCATAGCCCATGGCCTCCATCTTTCTGGCAGCCTGAACATTCGCCATGCTGTCCGGGTCCTTGTAGTAGCTGTAATCCTTGCAGGTTCTGGATATAACCAGCGATTCAATGGGAACCTTTCCTCTAGCCACATCCCTGACTATTTCTCTGGCCCTTTCCACAGCTCCCTCCGTATCTCTTTCAAGTATCCTCTCAAAAATCTCCATGAGAGCCTGACTTTGCAGGTCAAAGGAGTCGGTGCGCCTTATCTCGTATCCTCTTATGATTATGTCCTCCTTAGGCCACACCACCTTTCCAACATACCTTTTCTTGGCTCCGTGGGAGAAAAGAGGGTTTATGATCTTCTCAAACTCAAGCATGAGCCCTCCTCTGCTGAACTCCTCTGAAACCTCGTTGCCTATCTTTATGGCCTCTTCAAGACTTTTTCCGGGAGACTGGAAGAATACGCTGTCCGTGTCTGAGTATATCACCCTATATCCCTTCTCTTCCAGCTTTGCTATGACCTTCTTTATGTTCTCCCTTGCGAAGGCGGTTATGCTGGCTCCTATGTTTTTATTTGTAAATCGATAGAAAGATGAGGCGAATACGCCGTAAAAAGAGTTCATGAGTATCTTTATGGCTCCCTGAAGGCCATCGTAATATCTGCGCTCCTCCTCATCCTTCGCCTCTTTCATCATCCTCTTTGCTTCATCCCTCCTTTTCATGAGGTCCTCAAGTATGTCCGGAAGTATGCCTTTTCTCACGGATTTGTCCAGAAATCTCACTCCTATCGGGCTAACTATGGTGCCTTTAGGGCTTATGGTTGTGAAGCAGATGTTGTTGGCAATTATTGTGCTCGGATACATGCTCTTGAAGTCAAGAACTATGACCCAGTCGTAAAGCCCGGGCTGTATGTTGTGCACATATCCGCCTTCAATCTTTCCT
>JALSOU010000047.1 GCA_026986305.1 Thermoplasmata archaeon
CTGGGGGCATTTTTCATTAGCAGCTATCAAAAGGAGAGCACCGTCCATGAGGGATGCTCCTGAGAGCATTGTGGCCATCAGAGATTCGTGGCCGGGAGCATCCACAAAGGAAACAGCCCTCTGAAATTCTGTTCTAGTACCGCATCTGGGACATATGGCTTTATTCGTGTATCCGTGGGGCTTTCCGCACTTAGGGCAGAGATATATGGGGGCATCTGCATATCCCAGCCTTATGGTTATTCCTCTCTTCAGCTCCTCAGAATGCCTATCAGCCCACTCTCCAGTGAGCGCATAGGTTAGCGTGGTTTTTCCATGGTCAACATGGCCGACCATTCCGATATTAACCTCAGGCTGGGCTGGGACCTTCATTTAACTTTTCTCCTCTTTCTCTGCAAACAAATCGTCTATGCTCTTCGGTCCATAGGAGGATATCTTCATGTTTATCTGCACTATCTCAGGGGAAATGGTGTTTCCTCTAAGAGCCTTCCTCCTCCTCTGTCCCGGCATTTTTGGGTGAAATCCAACACCGCCGCTAACCAGAATCTTCTTTTTTCTCGGACCGGGGAGGCTCTTCCTCATGGGAGTGCCGGTTATGTCGCTTCCTCCTGTTATTATCAGCTTGTATCCGGGAAGACCCACGAATATCCCATCTACCACTTCTCCTATCTTCTTTCCAATGAGAGAGTTGGCGTACTGGTCCTTTATCTCTCTCTGATAGGACTTTCCGGTCTTCACATCGTTGATTACAACCTTGAACTCTGCCATGCTTTCACCTACGGGAGTGCTCCTCATAAACTTTTGGTTTATAAGATTTCCCCATGAACCATCCTACAACTCGGAGAGCTCCTTCGCCGCTTTCTTCACATCTATCTTCCTTTTTTCAGCGTATTCCCTTATCTCGTTCATCAGGTTTATGTAGTGAAGGAAGCCATCTGCACCCATTTCTGCCCTGCTCATCACCCTGCTGAGAGAATCCTCCATGCTGTTGTGGTAGTCCTTAAGGGCCTTTCTTATGTACTCCTTATCCTTCTCATTCATGCCTCCATCTCCTGCATATATCCACGAAGTTAGCAAATATCTCCTTTCCGTATTCTGTGTTATTTACCTCAGGGTGGAACTGCAGTCCAAACAAGGGCCTTTCTCTGTGTCTCATGGCCTGAACCTTGCAGTTATCCGAGTGTGCTAGAGAGACAAATCCTTCTGGAAGGCTGGTGACCTCATCGTTGTGCGATTCCCACGCTATTATAGACTCAGGAAGTCCTTTGAAAATATCGTCATGTTCATCAATGTAAACCCTCGTTTCTCCGAACTCAGGAACTTCAGAGGGCTTGGCATCTCCACCGAACACTAGGGCCATGAATTGATGGCCTGCACATATTCCCATTATCGGATAATCGGCTTTTTCCAGATATTCGCGGTTATTTCCCATCTTCTCCGCGCTCAGTCCTATCCTCGGCGCTCCCCCTGATAGAACCAAACCGTCCAGATCCTCTATTTCTTCAAAAGGGGTTGTGTTGGGAATCATCTTTGTTTCAACACCGAGCTCTCTCAAAACCCTCCATTCTCTGTGTGTCCACTGGCCACCGTTGTCAACAACATAGATTCGCATGTGTCCGCATCATATTACAGATAAATAGATTACTCCTTTCCCGGTATTGGAAACACCAAGGCCATCAGAACTATGAGAAGCGATGTTATATGCACCACATATATGCCTGTGGGGGTTGCCCTTAAACTCAGCGGATACATCCAGAGCGTTATATGGAAGAGTGAGGAGCGCCAAATTCCCGAAATAAGCGATGGAACTAGGGCCGCTTTCATGCCCCAGTTTATCCCTACGAAGAATATGAAAGCGGATAATACAATTATAACTCCGAGGAAAAATATGTTCTGTTCACTTGTAAATGGTATTATTGGAAGGGTAAAAGACGAAATTAAGAGAGCTATAGCCGATATTACAGCATAGTCTTGAAACCTGAGAGAATGCAATTCAGAGTATTTTTCAGCTATTTTTTCAGGAGGGCCGAGATCTTCAATCGCCTTTCTTATGCCTTCCGCACCCCCTCCGTAGTCCTGGGCCATTCTCAATATGTGGGCTTCAACATCCTTAATCACCCTCTTTTTCTCCTCTTCCTCCATGCCGACGAGATTTTTTTCAAGCTTTCGGAGATAATCGGAAAGTGTGCCCATCACTCTGCCATCTGTGAATGATATATAAACTCCTCTACCTTATTTTCTTTCTTAGCCTAACAGCGATGCCTCTTTTTGATTCAAGCATCTCAACTGAGGAGCGCTCCGCAATACCGACTGCCACAGGCTCATCCTTCTGAACTATGACCACATCGTCCCCTTCCCTTATCTCTGGGTCTGCATCTTCAACTCCTACGGAGAATATGTCGCCGTGAATCTCAAAATCAGATATGAAAACCCTGTATTTACCAGAATTGTGCAGTATTCGTCCTCCTTCTGCTGTGAGGGAGATGGACCCTTTCTTCTCAACGAACATAACTGTCTGCTTTCCATCTTTGAAGCCTTTAAGCTCAGGCCATCTGCCTTTCACAGAATCCACCATCTCTTCCCCACCTATTCCGAACTGATACTCAGCCATGGCCTGAATGGTGTATAGCATCCTCTCCTTGGCACCTTCTGTACCGGAGAGCACATCTTCAAGGGCATTCCTCAGGTTTTTCAGGGATTCCTCAGAAGTAACCGAGCCGCTCACGGTCCATTCTCCGTGAATGGCATCAGAGACAAAGTCCATGTCCTCTGGAAGATGGATTATCACATGGCGAAAAGCACCCATTCTTTTCAGGTTTTCCAGAGCTTCTTTAATGGCATCAATCTCAATTGAATCCCATTTTCCCCTCACAGCCGCATCATAGTATCCGGCAGGGTAAAACCTCTCAAGCTCCCTTGGAACCATTATCAGCGGCGATGTTATTATGACTTCCTGTACAGATCCCCAACCATCAACCGATTGCAGCACATCCCTTAATTTTCTGTGTGTTCTGGATTTCGAATAGGGTTTTCTAGCAGAGCAGGGAAGGAGAAGAAGCACATCTCCTCTAGGCATCCACCTCTCAAGCACCCTCTTTCTGAACCTCATCACCTCAGGCCTGTTTATACACTCAGGTCCAGGATACCTAACATTTTTTGGTCTAACAGGCTCAAAAACCTCAAAGTGCTCCCAGTAATCCTCATCCGCAAGCCTAAGGGCAGCGTAAAGCCACGGCTCTGACCTGACTCTCATCTCCACGATGTCCCTCAGCCTTCTCTCCTCTATCGCCCTCTTTATTATGTCGAGCTCACGGAGAGCGCTCCGATAATTCTCACGGAGCAAATCCTCGTAGCTTAGATTTGAATCCCACTCACCGTTCTCATCCAGATACTTTCCTTTTCTTGCCGCAACGCTTAGAGGGATGCCGTCGAAGAGGTCCACCCCAAAGTAGGTGAGGAGCGCCAGATGGTTGGGTTTGCCAAGTGCAGGTGCGTATATTACAGCTTCAGGACCAGCTAATTTTCTAGCATTTACCATGGCCTTAACCATCTTAACAGGGTCTTCCATGAGCTCTATGAGGTGAGGAAAATAGTATATTTCGGCCCCTTTATGTGAAATCCTCACACCATCTCTTTTTAAATAGATAGTTCCATAAGACCCTTCACCCTTTATCTCATTAAGTACTGAGGATGAAAGCGGATATTTCACCTCTGGAAACTCAGATATATTCAAATCGGCTCCACTTTTTCCCACGGTAAAAGCCCTTTCAATGTCGAGCCATTTAGGAATTAGTATGTTGGGCAGATCCAGCTCTTTGTTAAGGCGCAGTTTTCCAACTCTTGCCATGCAGTCTCTTTTGAATGTTTGAATCACAGATAAGCGATTTCCGAGTTGCATATAAATCTTGGCATGGAAGATTATCGCCACTCTTAAATAAGTGAATGAGATTGAGAGAAATATGCAGAAGAAGGAGAAAGAGCTGGCGGCTGTTCTCGTTGCTACAATACTGTTGATTTCAGGCCTCGCTTATATGTATTCAAATCAACAGAACCAATTCCATAATAGGGAGCCTCTTAAACCTCTGGACAGGAGCATAGTATTTCCGAGGGATGAAGGCAGGCATAATGAACCCACTGAGGAGTGGATAACATTTATAAATATCTCTACAAAAGTCGGTAACTTTTTTATGTCTATAGTTTGGGCAAAATCACTTTTTGACCCTGTGAACAGCACCGTATTATTTGAAATTATTGACCCTGCAAACATTACAGGAAAAAATTTCAGGACCGAAAGCTATGTTGGGAGGAATTATGAGTACTATCACAATTATTCCCGTTTATTATTTAAGAAAAATGGAAATATTTTCTACCTATCAACCCTAGATAACAAAACAAAAAATTATACATTAATGGTGGATGCAACAATAGATTCTTTGAAATGCGGTCTAAACATGGAGATGAGCGCTTCAAAGCCCCCCACTCTTCTGGCTCAGAAAAAGGGCAATACTCTCACCTACGGAACGCTCTATGTTGAAAACGGCACTCTTTATGGGTATTTTCAGCCCAGATTCTCGTTGAACGGAACTATAAATCTGGGAAACAATAGCTATGATTTGAAAGGAAAGGCTATGCTATTTCATTATTGGGGAGGATCTGCAACTGAGATATTTGAGCTACTTTACGCCCAAGTGAGGGATAAAGATGTGCTTTCCATCACATATTATAAGCCCGGAGGAGATACCATAGCCCTTGAACAGCTTTACATAGTGTATAATTCCACATATACCATTTATTCAACATCTAATGGAGAAACAATAGGGGCTTACATTAAAAACGGAACATATAAGGATCTGCATGGTGAAACTTACGCTCTTTATCCAACATCATATATGTTTGATCCCACCGACCCGTATCACGGCAGAGTTTACGCCCGCAATTGGAGCATATCTTCAAGCTATGATAATTTAAAAATAGAGCTACACCCGATCCTTGACAATCAGTTTACTTCTGCGACTACATGGATAGGGGCTGCAAATATAAAAGAAAATGGAAAAATAGTTGGATGGGGATTTTCTGCCTTAACCAAGCGTTACATAAGCGCTCCTTATGTTGATAATATAGAGGCATACCAAAAACACGAGGGAAAAGAGGAATATTTGATAGTGAATGCCACAGTAAGCGACGGCATTCCAGTGGAGTTTATACGGGTTTATTACAACACTTCTGCAGGTGAATTCTTCGTGAATATGGAATACGATGAGGATGCAGGCCACTGGACTGCAAAGATAGGTCCTTTTAATCACGGAGAAAAGGTGGAGTATAGGGTTTATGTGAAGGATTTGGCTGGAAATGACTATTCAAAATATGGGGGATCAGAAGTATTCTAGAAAAAATCAAAATAAATTTTTATTATTTTTTCTTTCCGAAACCTTTATTAAGTATATAGTAAATGTTGGAATGAAGGCAACTCCTTCGAAGTAAGAGAGAAAGGAGGAAATAAAAATGGAAATAAAGAAGAAATATGTTGCCCAGATGTTGGCGGTGGCCTTCGCTGTTTTGATGGCCATCCCGACATTAGGCATGCTCACCGCCCAGGCTGCAAGTCCTACAGAGCTTGTGTTAGTCGATTCTACTCAGATAAATATAAAGGATTTGCAGAACCTGGGTGCAGAGATATTTGTTGACTACGGGAATGGAAGGTATCTCATGAAGGTGCCTACCAGTGGGTTATCAAGTCTTTCAGCCATTGGAGTAGATCTAAAACCTATAGCAAATTCTAGAGAGCTTGACCTTTATCCATCAGCATACAAGTTCAACCCTGCAAAAGGACTACCAAGCATACCCTCAAAGCTTATGATGACATATAATCCGGGAGAGCAGGGAGAATACATCGTGCAGTTTGTAGGTCCAGTCAAGTCAGAATGGGTTAACAAGGTAAGAAATGCTGGTGCCATAGTTTACAGAGATGTCCAGAAATATGGAATAGTTGTAAAAATGACCCCTGAAACCGCTGCAACTGTCAGAAACATGCCTGAGGTGGCATGGGTAGGAGTTTATGAGCCGGCATACAAGATACCTGCCAATGTGGATATAAACAGCGATAATAACTATCTGATTTCTGTAGCAGCCTACAAAGGAGTGTCCACAAAAAATCTTGCTGACGAACTTAGCAATCTGGGAATCACAGTAATCTTTATAATGGACAGAAATGTGATAATATCCACTCCTGGAACTATGCTTCCAGAGATAGCAAAGCTATCTGGTATAGAAGAAATGGGCATATATTCTCCACCTAAACCTTTAGACCTCCATGCAGACAGAATAATACATGCTAGGGAGTTATGGTATCCTGACTACAATGGCTTGGGAGATAAGTTCATAGGTTGGGGTCAAGTTGTTGGAATCCAGGATACTGGTTTCGACAATGGCCAATCAAAGGATCATCCTTCAGACAACGATCACATCCAAGGGCCGCTTGGAAATAGAGTTGTTAGATATAAAGACCAAGGAGGAGCTTCAGATCCTGACGGGAACAACGATGGTGTTGCACATGGAAGCCACTGCTGCGGCCTTATAGCAGGAAACGGATATTCCTGGGAAAAGCAGTTTGGATATGATGTTAATGATTACAACTGGGATCACGCAGAATCCGTAGGTGTCGCTCCTGGAGCTAAGCTATCAGCAGATGGAATAATGGCATCTTCAGGCAGTAGTGGTGCAGGTCTTCAGCCATCTACAAATTACTGGGATACGGAACAGAACGATGGTGCACAGATTTATTCAAACAGCTGGGGTACTAGCCCTGGAGATTATGATAGCACATACTCAAAAGCTGTGGATGACAAATCAAATTCTGACAATAGAAGGCTCTTCGTGTTTGCCGCAGGTAACGATGGTCCTGCTAGAGATACGCTAAATCCAGATTCTCAGGGTAAGAACGGCCTATGCGTTGCTGCTTCAGAGAACTTTAGACCTGGAGAGTTCATTGGTGGAAACAGCCCCAATTACATAGCTGATTTCAGCTCAAGAGGAGGAACTCTGAGCGATTCAAGAATTAAACCAGATATAGCTGCTGTCGGTACAGTAGATATATCTCTCAACGCCAAAGGAGAATATGACTTTGATACAGGGAGCAATGGACCTGGTCCGGACCCATCTTGGATAAAAGGCGTCGACCAGTACGATTGGGACAATGAGAAGGTACAGCCGGATGGAAAGCCTGACTATCAGTATATGGATGGAACATCAATGGCAACTCCCGTTGTAGCAGGTTCGGCTGCTGTGGTGAGGCAGTTCCTTGTTAATACATCGTACAGTAGTGACCCGACATCTCAGATCGTTAAGGCATTGCTGATAAACGGTGCCAGAAGGCTTCCGAACCTCATGTATCCTGGATATGATCAGGGATGGGGTCTAGTCGACCTTAAGAATTCCTTGATACCTGACCCACCAACAATAGTTCAGTATACTGAGGGCACTATGTCGAGCACAGGAACATGGGATGCTGCAAGCGACGGCGGGTTACATCTTGATGTTGAATCTGGAGAGGTGCCTCTGAAAGTAACGCTTGTTTGGATTGATACCAGCGGAAAGGATCTAAACAGGAATTTGGACTTATATGTCGAAGCCCCAGATGGGACATGGTATCATGGAAACGCCTATGGTCAGGACGGCTGGACAATGCCTGAGACAACAGTGGAGAACTCTGCAGACCAGTTCATAGGTGACTGGGATCATGGAAGTGGATATGATGAGGTAAACAATGTCGAACAGGTGGAGGTCAAAAATCCAATTGCAGGCACATGGACCATACATGTGATAGGAGCAAATGTTCCTTCAGCAACACCATTTGCGCTAGTCGTACGTGCAGATATTGGGTCACTCCAGAAGGACTATGCTGTGAAAATGGATGTTGGCCACGACAAGATAATTAGAGTTGACAAGGGAGGATCAGTTACACTTCCGGTAACCATAACAAATTACGGTACAAAGGCCGATACAATACAGCTTGGAGATAATCTGCCCTCTGGTTTATCCAGCTCCTATACGTATGGTGGAGTGGTGAAGAATTCATTTGCCCTCAATCCTAGGGAATCAGCAACAGTACTCATGACAATAACTGCAGATTCAAATGCCAGTCCAGGAGTCTATGATTTCTCCATCACAGGCAGTTCTCAGCACGACATAAATGTCAAGGCGATAACAGATATGCAGATTGAGGTCATAGACCAGAGCGTCAAGATTCCGAGATTCGTTAAGGTTGCATCCACAGATGCTGATGAGATGTATCCATCTGTTACTACATTCACAGACCACAATGGAATTCCATGGATATTTGTGGCATACATCCAGCCATTCCCAGTATCCTCAGATGCTAAGTTTGGTGGAAATGCAGTTATGGTCAAATATGCGCAACTTGGGCAGGATGGAATGCCTGAAACATGGCATGGCCCAATAAGACTAACCACTCTCAATGAGTATCCTAATGACCTAAGGTTAACCCATGCTACTAACTCTTCTTCAGATCCGTATCAGGATAGAGTATGGGTAGTGTGGACAGGAGATGACCCAAATGCTACCCACGATCCAGGTAAAGGCTCTAAGGGTTCATGGGGCAGGATTGCATGGGCAGATAACAGCGATTACAGTTCATGGGTATGCCCCGCAACTGGACATAATACAACCATTGATGAAAACTATGGAAGCCAGACCTACAATTCAAAGAGGGTTAATAGTATACAATACAGGCCTTCTGAGCATCAGCTTCTTTATGTGTTTGAGCATCTTGATTCAGATGGAACTCAGATAAAAGCAGTTCACGACGGATATACTACATCCACAGATGGAGGATCGACATGGGCCAGTGCTGCTGACTCAGATCCTGGTGGTGATTACTTCTTCTTCCCCAATATAATGGATGGAGGAAACGACTATAACGATGTTGTTTGGATGTATGTATATCACAGGGCAAGCAGTGGAAACGATAGAGACCTCTCATGTCAGGTGTATGACGGCTCATGGGGAGGAGATTCTGGCGGAGCAACGAAGGATACAGATGTCCTCGACAATCCCAACAACCTGATGTTCCCTGTGGTCGCATACGATAAGAGCTCAGGATCCACAAACAGGGTCTTCTTTGCAGTTCTCAATGATACCAGTGGAGCTTATCAGATAAATGTAGGATATCACGAAGGGGCAGTTTCTTCCTCAAACCCACCACCAGATACAAACAATGCGTGGGGAACTGTGAAAGGTCCATTCGCAACCTCAGTATCCGATGGAGACTACAGCACAAGACCAATCCTGAACATGATCTCTACACCTGATGATGTAGGTATGTGGGTGCAGTACATGGAAAAATCCACACCTCTTGGTATAAACATAAGAGCCATATACAGCAACGATCAGTTCAATACTGTCAAGTACTATGATATAACTGCAAATGGCTATGTCAAAGGTCACCAGATGAGCAGCTCAGTAAAGATAGGTAACACAGACTATGTTTATACAGTGTATCACATGAGCTCTGGAAGTTATGAGGATACCAACTATGATGTATATGTTTCAGTGTATCACGCAGGATGGGAAAACGATCCTGATGTGGAAGCACCCGCTATACTAAGGCCTTTAGTAACTCCTGCAGACTACAACAATGGAATGTACTATGTGAATCTTACAACAAATCCAAGCTTTGAGATAGCAGCCACAATTGACGATTCAGACCATGGAAGGAGTAACATAGCCTCTGCTTACTGGATGGAGGGCGATGCAAACGCTGACCCGTCATCCCTCGATTGGAGCAACGCCAAGTCCATGACCCTTGATGGCAACACAGCCATTGAAAAAGCAAGTGTGGTAATGTCACCTTCATGGTGCAAGGATACAACCCATACCATATGGATGAAAGCCACAGACAGCGCAGGAAATGTCCAGTACTCCAAGGTTACCATATATGTGGTGGCTCCACCACAGGTAACAGTAAGTCTCTCACAGGGATGGAACCTCATATCTCTACCATGGCTAACCTCACCAACTTCCATAACAGACGCTCTCTCCGGAGTTTCATGGACCAGAGCAATGGTATACATAGATGGCCAGTGGCATACCTACGATAAGAACAGGGATGCCAAGTACAACCTAGGATTCCCGCTTGTTGACAACACAATGGGTATCTGGGTAGATGTTAGCAGCGCCACAAACTTTACCCACGATATCTGCGGTATAAGCACAACCACCATAACACTACACAAGGGCTGGAATCTGGTTGGATATGTGAGCCAGACAACTAGGACAGTCAGCGACGCTATGGCTAGCTTCACAGGCTCCTATGACTATGTCCAGACATACGACGGTAACAGCATAGTGGATGCTAGCCAGATGGAGCTAGGACATGCCTACTGGATACATGTGACCTCAGAGGGCTCATGGAGCATAGACTGGTAAAACCCTCAAACCCATTCTTTATTAATTTTTTTTGAAATAAAAAGCTTTAAATAACTGTTTTTCAGTGCAGTTTTATGAAAAGAAATGAGCTCTACACCCTGTTGGCTGTTCTGGTAGTTTTTGCAATTTTAGGCTCATATATGTGGATTTCAAGCGAAAATCCTGAAAACGAAGGCACAAAGGTTCTCGCTGGAAAGCTCACATTTCCAAGGGATGAAGGTGTTCATACCGATACACAGGAGGCTTGGAACCTGTACATGAATCTCAGCTCAGATAGCGGCAAGGATTACTGGATAAGCGGAATGTGGGTTATGCAGAGGATAAACTCCCAGACAACACGCGGTTTTAAGATATACATGGGAGAGGGTGGCACACTCATGGTGAGGGGCTTTTATTCCGATTTCAGCAAAACTGAAGAGTCCAACAAGACTCTCAACATAAGGTGGATGGAAAAGGACGGAAAATACACATTTTTGAACAAAACCTCTGGAAAAGGCATAAAAAATGCATCCTATTCCTTTTCTTATTCCGATGCAGATTCATTTCTATCTATTAAGCTGAATATGAAAAGCGAAAGCATGCCTGTGCTCTTTGGTCTGGATGGGAATGCAGATATGGGCTATTTGGGGGCATTGAAGGGATATATTGCAGCCGAGATGAAGATAAATGGATATATCTTCTACAATGGTGAGAAGATTCATGTAGATGGAAGAGGAGTGCTAACTCATCTTTGGGGTTTCATAGGAGAGGATCCTAGTTTTGTGTCCTCAATGCTCAAAAACGAGGACCATACGATATTCTTTTTCAGAACATATCTGCAGAACAAAAATCCCTCATGGGAGTTTTTCTATGTAATCGGACATGGCAGATATACAGTGTTTATAACTCATTTTGACGAAAAGAACGGAGATAAGACCATAGGGGCCTCTATAAGCTATGGATACAACATAAAAGACCTTAAAAATGAGAGGTACGATGCATATATTATCGATTACTTCCCAGACCCGACTAAGCGTGACAATCACATATGCTATCCAGACCACTGGTTCTTGAAGTCATACTATGATGATTACGGCTGTGTTTTCGCTCCTTCTGACTTTTCATCAAATATGAGGACCAGTTGGGAAGGATTTATAAAGGGAGTGGACAGCTCAAACAGGAGCATGTGGGGCTTTGAAAGCATATATACATACTACAACTCAAACATAAAGTTCCTGAACATAAGCGCCGATAAGAGCGACGGTAAACTGGAAGTAAAAGCCGAGCTTAAATCTTCACTGCCTTTGAATGCGGTATATCTCAATTACAGCTTCAATCTAAGCGGTTCATGGGAAAAGAGCTACAAAAAGATGAGCTACGATGGCAAAGAGTGGAGGCTTTCTCTTGACATCCCTGCTGAGGCTACAGGTGTGAAGCTCATGGTGCATGCTCAGGATAAGAGCTATCAGTGGTACCATTCGGAGGAAAAACTCATTTCCCTTTAGATTTGTAGCTGAAATAACTACAAAACCTTTAAGTTAAAATTCTATTTTTGTGAATTTCAGGTGTCAATATGCAGGTTATCCAGAAAAGCAGGCTGAAGAAGGGTTTGCCGAAAGAGACATTATCAGTATGCCCTGTGTGTAAAAAAGTCATACCAGCGACAATATATGAGGAAAATGGAAAGGTGATGTATAAGAAGACATGCCCAGAGCATGGGGAGTTCATAGATGTCTATTTTGGAGATGTTGAGGCGTATCTGAGGCTTGAAAAGTGGGCCGTTGATGGCATAGGAGTTGAAGACCCCGTTGCTGAGGTTTACGATGGCTTTCCTCCTGAATGCGAAGGTTGCCCTACACATTATAGCCACACATCTCTGGCAAATGTGGACCTGACAAACAGATGCAACCTCAAATGCCCGATATGCTTTGCCAATGCCAATGCAGCAGGCTATGTCTATGAGCCAGACCTTGAAACAGTGAGGCAGATGCTGGTGGATCTCAGAGAAGAGAGGCCTGTGCCCACACCTGCTGTGCAGTTCGCAGGCGGAGAGCCCACCATTTACCCGCACTTCCTTGAAGCTGTGAGGATGGCCAAAGAGCTTGGATTCGCTCAGATACAGGTGGCTACAAATGGAATAAGGCTGGCGAGGGATCCAAACTTCGCTCAGGCTATGCTGGATGCAGGTATGCACACCATATATCTGCAGTTTGACGGCTTTAAGGAGGAAACATACATAAAGGCGAGAAACAGGCCCATGTTTTTGAAGGACAAGCTACTTGCAATAGAACATGCGAGAAATACTAAGCCTAAGCCCCTTTCTACCGTATTGGTTCCTGTTATCGTTAAAGGAATAAACGATGATGAAGTTGGAAAGATCGTCAAGTTCGCCCTGGAAAATCTGGATGTAATAAGGGCTGTCAATTTCCAGCCAGTCTCCTTCTCAGGGAGGATAAATCAGAACGAGAGAATAAGGGGTAGGTACACGACAGGAGACCTCATGAGAGATCTGGCAGAGCAGACCGAGTTTATAGACGGACCTGAGGACTTCTTCCCCATACCTGCTGGCGCGATACTTTCAGAATTGGTATCCCAGATAATGAAGGATCCCAAGGTAGCGTTCACAAGCCATCCCGCCTGCGGAGCCGCCGCCTATCTGATAAGGGATAAAGAGGGTAAAGTCACATCAATAGCCAAATTCATAGATGTCGATGGTCTTCTGGAGGATGTGAAGGATCTGGTAGAGTCAGGAGAGCTGGAGAAGGTTGGAAAACTCAGGGGAGCACTGAAGGCCTACAATGTTTTCAAGAGACACTTCGACAAGGAAAAGGCCCCGAAGGGTCTGAACATACTATCAATGATTAAAGGAGTGCTCATGAAAGGAAACAAGGCTTCTCTGGGAGAGTTCCACTGGCGCACCCTCTTCATAGGTTCAATGCACTTCCAGGACCTTTACAACTACGATATTGCCAGAATTAAGAGGTGCGTAATACACTACACAACACCTGATCACAGGATAATACCATTCTGCTCCTACAACACTGGGCCAGAGTTCAGAAAAGAGGTTGAGAGCAAGTTCGGAATACCCATGGAGCAGTGGATGAAGGATAATCCGAACATACATCCCATGGGCTTCGACCTCTATCCTGATGCGACGGTGATGCCCAAGGACTACAAGTATCCTGAGAAGATAGAGAAGCTCTATGAGAAGTGGAGCGTCCCATACAATCCCAAATCCTAAACCCTTTATTGTGGTGAGATCATGATAGATATCAACAGAGACAAATGCATGTACTGCGGTGCCTGTGTGGGGACATGCCCTGTTAACTGCATGTTCTTATACGAAACTAGGGTGGAAGTGGATGAAGATAAGTGCATAAAGTGCGGGTTCTGTGAAAGGGTCTGCCCGGTTGGAGCCATAACCCTGATAAAGGAGGCAAAGGCATGAAGGAGATGGAATACGATGTTTTGGTCGTGGGTGGGGGCCCAGGAGGAAGTACAGCTGCAAGATACGCTGCTGAAAAAGGAGCATCAGTTCTAATGATTGAGAAAAGGCAGGAAATTGGAAGTCCTGTCAGGTGCGGGGAGGGGATAAGCCTAGGATGGCTGGAGGATTACGGCATAAAGGAGGATGAGAGCTGGCTTATACACAGGATAGATGGTGCCAAAGTCGTATCTCCCAGCGGTTTCACCCTTGAGATTAACGCCAAAATGGCGGGAAATGAGGTGGGAGCTACGATAAGAAGGGACTTCTTTGACCAGATGCTGGCCGAAATGGCTGCCAGAGCTGGGGCAGATATAATGGTAAAGACGAGCGCTCGCTCACTGATATGGGATGATAAGCACAATGTTGCAGGGGTTAAGGCGAGGTGCAACGGAGAGGACTGCATAATAAAGGCAAAGGTTGTCATAGGTGCAGATGGATTTGAATCACAGATAGGAAGGTGGGCTGGTATCAGCACCGTTCTAAAACAGGGGGACATAGCCACGAATTTCCAGTACCACATGATAGGCATCGACATAGATGCGAGATTCTCAGAGTTTCACCTCGGAAGCATAGCAAAGGGAGGTGGATATGCATGGGTGTTTCCGAAAGGAGAGGATGAGGCTAATGTTGGTCTCGGTGTTACTCTGGACATGATAAAGCAGGGCGGAGAGCCGAAGAGACTTTTAGACAGATTCATAGATAAGCATCCTGAGCTCAAAAAAGGAAAGATCGTGGAGCAGGTGGCGGGTGCGGTATCTGTTGGTGTGCCTCCAGATATTACTGTTAAAAACGGAGTGATGCTTGTGGGCGATGCGGCCAGAATGGCCGATGCCATAACAGGTGGTGGAATAAGAAACGCCATAAGGTCTGGAAAAATAGCTGGTGAAACTGCGGGAGAAGCCATAGAAATCGGCGACATATCGCACATAAACCTCTATGAGAAGAGATGGAGGGCGGAGATGGAGGACGAGCTTTATAGGGACTGGATGGCAAAGAACAAGCTGGTAACCCTTTCAGATGAGGAGTTTGACGACCTCATATCAGCTCTGTCTGAGGCAGATATAGAGAACCTGTCTGTTTATGAGATTTTAGAGGTTGTTAAGGAGAAGAATCCTAAGCTTGTGGAGGACCTTATGAGCTTTCTGTGAGGTGTTGTAATGATAGATATCAACAGAGACAAATGCATGTACTGCGGTGCCTGCGTTGGTACCTGCCCTGTGAACTGCATGTTCTTATACGAAACTAGGGTTGAAGTGGATGAAGAGAAGTGCATAAAGTGCGGATTCTGCGAGATGGTCTGCCCTGTTGGAGCTATAACCCTGATAAAGGAGGCGAAGGCATGAAGGAGATGGAGTATGATGTAGTCGTTGTCGGGGCGGGGCCTGCTGGAAGCGTGAGCGCTCGCTATGCAGCTGAAAAAGGAGCATCAGTTCTAATGATTGAGAAAAGGCAGGAAATTGGAAGTCCTGTCAGGTGCGGAGAGGGGATAGCGAAGAGATGGCTCGGAGAGATAGGACTTCAGCCATCTAAAAGGTGGATAGCTCATGAGGTTGATGGCGCCAGGATAATATCTCCCGATGGCTCATATGTTGAGGTCGATGAATCAAGGGCTGGGGATGAATCTGGCTATGTGATAAACAGGGATGCCTTTGACAAGGAGCTGGCAATGAAAGCAGCAAAGGCCGGCGTTGATATAATGGTTAAGACCTATGCCAAGGGACTTATAAAAGAGAATGGAAAGGTAAAGGGCATAGTGATGAGGCACATGGGTGAGGATATCAAAGTAAAGGCGAAGGTTGTCATAGGGGCAGATGGCTTTGAATCCCAGGTTGGTAGATGGGCTGGAATAAACACAGCCCTGAATCCTAAGGACATAGATTCATGCTACCAGTACACCCTTGAAGGCATTGAGGGAGACGAGCGCTTCAACGACTTCTATGTTGGATCCATGGCTCCGGGTGGATATATCTGGGTCTTCTGGAAAGGAGATGGTATAGCGAATGTGGGCATAGGTGTGCAGATGAGCAAGATAGACCGACCCGGTGCTGCGAAATGGTATCTGGACAGGTTTATAGAATCCCACCCTGAGCTAAGAAAGGGAAAGCCCATAAGAGAGGTTTCAGGTGCGGTTTCCATATCA
>JALSOU010000048.1 GCA_026986305.1 Thermoplasmata archaeon
AAAAAGGCTCTGGTTGAGTCATCGGTTGAGGTTGAAGGCATTTTGGTTGAGGATTCCAGAGCTCCGGGCGGTTATGAGATTCAGGTGCGCAGGTTCCATGTCATACACTTCGCAGACATATTTCCCATAACAAAGGACCAGAGCGAGGAGTTCCTCATGGACAAGAGACATCTCTGGGTCAGGTCGAGGAAGCTCACGGAAATAGCGAAGATAAAGCACTCTGTTCTGAAAGCGGCTAGGGAATGGTTTGACGAGCATGGCTTCTATGAAGTGACTCCTCCTATACTCACGGGGAGCGCTGCGGAAGGCGGAGCCACACTGTTTGAGGTTAAGTACTTCGGAGATAAGGCATATTTGAGTCAGAGCGCTCAGCTTTATCTTGAAGCCCTAATCTTTTCGCTTGAAAATGTCTATTCCATAACCCCAAGCTTCAGGGCTGAGAAGAGCAGGACCAGAAAGCATCTCACAGAATTCTGGCATCTTGAGGCTGAAGAGGCATGGACTGGACTTGAAGGAAATATGAAAATTCAGGAAGAGCTTCTATCCCACATAGCGCACAGGGTTGCTGAATGGAATGAGAAACAGCTTAAATTCCTTGGCAGAGATCCAAAGGACCTGATGAAGATAGAAACTCCATTTCCAAGATACAGATATGAAGAAGCCCTAGATAAACTAAGAAGGAAAGGCGTGGAGCTGGAATGGGGTGATGATTTTGGAGCCCCTGAAGAAAGGATGCTCACTGAAGACGAAAAGCTCCCGATATTCATAACCCACTGGCCAAAAGAGGCGAAGGCATTTTATATGAGGTGGGACCCTGAAAACACCGAGCTTGTTCTTAACAACGACATGCTTGCTCCTGAGGGCTACGGGGAGATTTTCGGCGCCAGCGAAAGGGAGACAGACATAAAACACCTCATAGACAGGCTTGAAGCGGAAGGAGCTGATCTTTCAAACTATGAATGGTACCTTGACCTGAGGAGATACGGCTCGGTGCAGCACTCTGGATTCGGCATGGGGGTTGAAAGGGTAGTAGCATGGCTTTCAAAGGCAGATCACATAAGGGACACCATACCCTTCCCGAGGACACCTAACAGGATAAGGCCTTAAGGCCCCCAATCCCAGTAATCTTCTTTTTCCATTGATGGCAGTATCTTAGAAATGGATCCGCATCTGGTGCATTTCAGCAGTCCGTTCCCTATGTATTCAGCCTCTGTATTGCCGCAGGAATAACACCTGTACGGATAGGGTGCGTAGGGTATTGTTGAGGGGATATACTGCTTTGATTCCTCCACATGGGATAGAGGATATGGTATATTTTCAAATTCACCTTCTCTCTTTGCCGAGGGAGAAGCTGTGAATTTTCTATAAAAACCGTAGGAGTACAGGAATAGGAAGTAAACTCCTATTATGGTGCTGAATATTATGAAAAGTCCTGTTAAAAGGTCAAATGCCTCTGAACCGAAGAATTTTGATGGCATGCTCAGATAGTCTATGGAAAAATGAAGGGTTATGGATGCCCATATGCCCCAGCGCGCATAGAGATAGCCCATTCCCATGCCTGCAACCATTGCTGGGATAATCTTGTATGCGTCCCATCCGCCGAGCATGTGGACGAAACCGAACATAAAACCGCACAGCGTTATTAGAAGGAGCGTAGCTCGGTCTATAGGAATGTCTCCCCCTGTTATGTACTTGTACGGTGGAAGTAGCCTTTTTCCCTGATAAAGGTGGATGAAAAGCAGGGGTATTCCGATGAAAGGAATTCTCGTGATGAGTTCCTCCCACACCCCAGCTCTGGCAAGCTCATAGAGTTGCATCCATAGGCTCATCTTTCCTATATCAGGCACAGTTGGTTTTGTAAAGAGGTCTACAAAGAAATAGAAAATAACGGTGAAACTTATCACAGAGAGAAACACCATGGAGATGTCGAAGAAAGCGCTCCGAGCAGGCACTCTAAGCCTATTTCTCACATAAAGCTCCATTGTGGATCGGGATATCTCCTTTCTATCTATGAATATCAGATAAGCCAAAGAAAATATTATTGTTCCTACGATGAATAGATAATAGTAAAGAAAGCCATATCCGCTGAGTGTGTTGAGGAGCGCAGGAATGCCCGGTGGAAATATTATGAAGGTGTAGGTAACAGGCAGGTCAGGATAGGATGTGCTGTCTATCGCTGTTATTGGGACGCCCATGTCCTTCACATACTCTGTACTCAAAGACATCTCCGCATTCTCTCCGCTCTGCGAGCTTATGTTGCCTTTTATAGCAAAATGGTATGCAATGTAAGAAGCAGGGGTTTCAGGACTTATTACCATGGTATTTCCATACCAGCTCACGGAGTAATTCAAAGAGGGCCTTACTGAAATGTGTGATTCCACAGAGCTTCTGTTCATATCCATGTTAAACGCGATTACCAGATGATTTCTGAATCCCTTGATGAGCTTCCAATCTATGGACTTAGGACTCACAGCCCTGAAAGTTATGGATTTGTTCAGATATTTGAGGTGATACAACCCTTCTTTCATAGGTTTTTCAGGAACGAATATCACATGGTTTTCAACGCGGTAGGCTGTGCCGTTTATATGGGGGGATATGGTGAAATTGAAGTTAAAATCCTCGGACTCACCCATGTCCATTATTATATCGCTTTCTGTGGATATTTGTGGATTAACGATGTTGTCAGAAACCATTGGAACCGAAAGAAGGAGGACTGCGCTCTCCACCGCGAGTATTATTAAAAAGAGAGTTATGGCAAATGCTGATGCGATGTTAAGAATTGAAAGGAGGGATTTTTCCCCGTCAATCTCCCTCATGAACCCTCCCTTCGAGTATTTCTCTGGCCTTTATGATTGATATCAAACCTACACCCTCACTTTTCAGGGCCTCATCAGCCCCTTCCTCTCTATTGACGATTACCACTGCATCTTTTACCCTTCCACCTGCTTCTCTTATCGCATTTATAGCCTTTATTATCTGTCCACCTGTGGTGGTTGTGTCCTCTATTATCAGAACATTTTCCCCATCATTGAGCTCGCCCTCTATCCTCTTTCCCGTGCCGTATCCCTTCTTCTCCTTTCTGACTATTATCATTGGAATTCTGGTTTTAACAGAAACCACAGCAGCTATCGGCACAGACCCCAGTTCCAGACCTGCGATTTTCTCCACTCCCTCCGGCATAGCATCAACAACAGCATCCGCCATCATCTCAAGCACCTCAGGGTCGCATGTCGCCTTTTTCAGGTCAACATAGTAGTTGCTCCTTTTACCTGAGCTGAGGATGAAGTCCCCGAACCTTATGGCTCCGACCTCTTTAAGCCTCTTTCTCAAATCGCCAGTCATATCACCACGGCACCTCTTTTTTACCCATTCTGTATCCGATTATATTAACTATTCTGTGAAGCAGAGGAGTCAGTACAAAGAGGGTTATCATAGCAGGAGCATTCCAGAAATATCTGGAAAAGAATGATGGAAATGCTATGTAGAGCAGGAACAAAGCCACTATGAGAAATGTAAGCTGGTCAAGTAAAAATGCCTTATCGCCCCTCCCGATCCCGAGCCTTCTCTTTATGAAGCTGCCCAGCGCATCGCCGAGGAGCGCTCCATAGCCAAGAATAAGCACCATGAAAAATGCCTGAAGAAAATCCTGAGAAAAGATGGGAAAATACCCTATTTTCATGGCGATAAGCTGCTGAATTAGACCTACAAATGCTCCTGCAGCCCCGCCTCCTATGAATCCCCGCCATGTCTTGCCATCACCCAGCACCCTCTTTCCATCCCCCAGAGTCCTGCCAAAATCCATGGGAGTTCCGCCTCCGAATATCACAGCCGAGGGGTTTGCACTAAGTGCGGGAAGGCTCAGCCAGAGCGCAGCTATTGCCTGATAAACTATGTCCGACACGCCAACCCCATCCTGACATACTTTTAATGTTTTTCTCTCTTTTCTATGGAAATCAATGATGAATGGTGGCCTCCGTGTGTCCAGTTGGTCTCCAGAGTGACATCAAAGCCCACATAATCTCCATAAGAGCTTGGAACAAGGCCGTCCAGAGATCTCACTGAAATAAAAAAGTCCTCAAAATCAAATTTTATGCTCTTCTTCTCTATTTTCCACGGTTTTCCTTGAAAATAAGGGAGCATTATGAAATGCGCCATGTCTAGGTCCTGCTCCTTAACATCCACATCTACCCCCATAATGATGTGTCTTTCATTTCCGTAGATTCTCACCTCTATCCTGTGTAAATCCGTTTCAAATACCACTAAAGGTCCGTTTTTATCGCCTA
>JALSOU010000049.1 GCA_026986305.1 Thermoplasmata archaeon
TGCCCATATAGGTGGGTTGCTCGCAGGGATGCTCGTAGGAATGGCAGTGTCAAAGTTCAGCTTAAAGAAAAGGAGGCACGATTTCAGCAGACTAATGGAAATAGCGGATACAGATGAGCTCAAAGAAATGGTAAAGATGATTGAAAACGAGGATAATGAGGATGTTGCCATGGCATGGCTAAGTGAGTTCCTCAAATCTGCCAGATGCCCTAAATGTGGGGGTGAGCTTAGTATGAATGGAAACGAGATAAGGTGCTCCTGCGGGTACAGAATAAGGATATAGCGCAATCTTTTAATCTCACCTCACAATGCACAAGCATGGAGCTGAAAGAGATTCCCATAGAGAAGCCTGATGAGATGAATGTGATAATAGGGCAGAGCCACTTCATAAAGACAGCAGAGGACATCTATGAGGCAATAGTCAACACGGTTCCTCAGGCAAAATTCGGCATAGCTTTCACAGAGGCTTCAGCGGAGCGCTTAATAAGGGTGGAAGGAAACGATGAAAAACTGAAGGAGCTGGCGGCGAAAAACGCCCTCAATGTGGGAGCAGGCCATACATTCTACACATTCCTTGAAAACGCATATCCCATAAACATACTAAGAGCCATAAAGCAGGTTCCAGAGGTATGTACTATATTTGCGGCAACGGGTAATCCGATATCAGTCATAGTGGCCGAAAACGAGAGAGGCCGGGGTATATTGGGAGTCATAGACGGCTACGGACCACTTGGAATAGAAAAAGAAGAGAATGTGAGAAAAAGAAGGGAATTTCTGAGGAAGATAGGTTATAAGTTCTGATTTCCATTCAGAACCTAGCCCTCAGTACGACGAAACCGTCCTCTCTAGTGATGCTCACCGGATACGCTCCAGTCCTATGGTCGGTGCCTCTCATCTTCAGCACCTCTAAATACTTGCGTCTGGCATTTCCTTCAGCCTTCAGAGAGAGAAGTATGACTGAATCGGCAGCATAGGACACCTCGACAGGATACATCTCTCCGGGCCTGACCTCTCCGGTAAGCAGGGTAACAGCCTGCCAGCTTTTCAGAGAATTCGTCAGGTCAAACAGAAATTTTCTGTAATTTTCCTTTATTATGTTTCCTATTATGGTAACCGGGTCTATAACTATTCTCTGAGGCATTATCTCCGCTATTCTGTCGTTTATGTACTTCAATATTTCATCTGCAGGTCTATCCAATATGGGCCCAAGGTCCACATATTTTACCAGATTTCCAAAGTGCTCCTTTTTAACGAAGGAGAATGTTGAGGCGTATTGTAGCATCCAGTGTGTGGGCTCGCTGAGGGTTGTGAAAAACAGTCCCTGCTCACCTCTTTCGGCTCCTGCAAAGAGGAACTGCATGGAAAAAGTAGTTTTTCCAGTACCTGCGCTCCCCGCCACCAGAACCACTGAAGGGAACGGAAATCCGCCTTCTCTTATATTGTTCAATACATAGATTCCTTCTGACACGCAGTATTTAAAATCTTCCCTTTAATTTACAGTCATCAGCCTTTCAGCACATTTTATTTTAATATATTTTTAATTAAATCCGAAAATGAGAAGTATTTTGGAAAGACAGAGTCCTGAACAGATAGGAAAACCACCTCTGGCTCACCTATAAGATTTTCATCAGGATTCGCCCATTTAGACAACCTCTCAACTATCTCCCTGCTCCTTCTGAAGCTCCTGAATGCGGCTATGGCCATTCCTTGCATCGGTGTGCTTATACCAAGTATTATCGGGCTTAAAGGGTATTTATTGATGTTCTCGTACATCTTTCTGTATATGCTGGGGCGCATTGTCCATGTGACGAAGAGAAGAACCTCATATCCCATCTTTTTAAGGTCAACAACCGCCTTTCTCTCTATTATTCCCTCATATTCAAAGCGCTCCCTCATCCTTAAAACCCTCTGCCTGCTAACGCCTATCTCATTACCTATGCGCTCCCCGCTCCACTCAGGATGCTCAATTATCGCTGAGAGAATCTCCTTTTCTCCTTCTTTAAGGCATATCTTCTCTGATTTTTTTCCTTTACTTCCGAGGGAAGGGGCAGATAATCCGAAGTCCTGAGAGAGCAGAGGGTAGAAATCCGCCAACCTCCAAATATCCGCCTTTCTAACAGGCAAAACAGTCATGCCGAAGTTCTCAGCCCTCAGATATCCGTATTTATCTGAAAAAGCCATGAATTCATCGTAAAACTGCTCGTAATTAGAGGATAGGCCTATTCCAAAACCCTTCCTTTCCTCCACAGCTGTGAAAAATAGAAGATCACTTGAAACATCGGGGGCTTTTTCATCCCTTCTAACCGTTCCATGGCCAGAGAACACTATCTCGGCGCCTAAGGATCGAAAATCAGGGACCCAGATGAATCTCAGTATTCCTCTTTCAACGAGCTTTTTCTTTATCTTCATGAGGTTCCAGTAGCTCATATCTATGGACCCTGCCAGCTCTTTGCCATCTGCAGATGGGTTTCTCAGCAGCCCCAGCAGAGCTTTTTTTTCACTTTGGCTAAAGTTCATGTTCCGAATATGGAGTTGCAGTACTTAAAATTTACTATTTTTCTTCAATTTAAGGATTTAACATAACATTTTTTGACAAAAACAACGCTATTTAAACAAAAATCTTATATATACACACAGCATAGCACAAATCATGAGAACCGCGGCCATAGGAAAAGGAGTGGCAAGGCACCCCGGAAAGATAATCGCGATAGTCATACTCCTGACCCTGATATTCGGCTATTATGCATCTCAGATGAACATGAGCTCGGACTACCACAGCTTCATGCCTGATAATGATATGTCAAGGGCATATACCGAGATACAGGAGGATTATGCAGGTGTGGAGATGGTGCAGGTAATACAGAGGGACGAGAATGTGCTAAACAAATCCTCTCTTTTAGAAGAGCTGGAGCTGGAAAATAGGATGCTGGAGGACCCTGAAATCGCAGGAAATCTGCAAACTCCTGACAATCCATCTAAGAGCGTCTTCAGTGTGGCAGATATGGTTGTTATGATGGGGATGGGAGGAGAGAGCTTTGAGAATTATGTGAACATGATTGAAAACGCATCTGAGAACATGGAAATGCTCAACTCATCCATTTCCCAGCTTAACTCAGCTGTGTCTTATTACCTTCATCTTGTAAAAAACAATGCATCACAGGAAAACATCAGCGCAGCCCTCAATATTACATATGTAGGAGTATCTCAGTTTATACAACATAGCAGCACGGGTTCCATGAACCTCAGCTCTCCATCATTTTCAAACTCTTTGAGCGTAGATGAAAAGATAGCCTACCTTAAAAACATGAGCGATGAGGAGATAGCAAATATATTCAGATATGGCAGTCCTTTCACCCCTGACAAATCATATTCCATGTTTTTGAGAATGCATAGAGCTATTGAAAAGATAATGGATTTAAGCCCACAGATAGCAGAGTCCTCATCTTCTCTTTCTCATAGCCTAAATTCCAGTCTTTCAACAGAACCTGTCAGTTCAAACAGGAGCATAAGCTACACCTTCGGAATGGCTAGCAGAGTTTTCTCATCCATATCCTCGGAGTTTTCCAGAATTCCTGATGAAATAAGGGAAAGGATGTCTTCCATGGGCTCATCTTCAATGTCCTCTGGTTACGACCGGCTTAAAGTGATGATTTCAAAGGACTTTGAGAGGGATGTCCCAAGAGCGAGCGCATCCATGATGATAATAAATCTCAACGGCACACAGAGGCAGAATGAGAGCAGCGATGACTTTGACAGCAGGATGCTGAGGGTGCATAAGGAGATAAAGAGTGTGGTTGATTCCTTCCATGGAAAAAGGGACTACCTAGTTATGAGCATCAGGCTGATGAATGAGGACCTCAAGAGCGATATGAATGAAACATCCTCCGTTCTTTTACCAGCCGCTTTCATTCTGGTAATCGTAATCCTTCTCATAATCTTCCGCAATATTCTGGATACCACGCTGGGCATCATAGGGCTTTTCATGGCGATAATATGGACATACGGATTTGGAGTGATGGCAGGCATGGTTTTCAACCAGATAAGCACCACCGTTGCTGTGCTGATAGTAGGTCTCGGAATAGATTATGCAATACACACCATAATGAGGTACAGGGAGGAGATAAGAGCAGGAAAGGATGTTAAGAGGGCTGTGGTTTCCATGGAAACCCATCTGGGAATGGCGCTCATTCTTGCCACCATAACAACCATAGTATCCTTCCTTTCAAACATAAGCTCCCCAATACCGCC
>JALSOU010000050.1 GCA_026986305.1 Thermoplasmata archaeon
GCCTGCCCGAGAATAGCGCTGGATGACTACATGAGCTATGATAGGCCCCTACTCACAGTTAGGGAGTTTGAGATAGTTTTAGGAATAAGGGATGAATGGGCCATGGATTGTATGATTTGATGATTTTATGCAGAATTCCTTGGAATTTTCCCAGAAAAGCTTTAATACCAAGCGCAGGATTTAGGCATGATGGATATACTTGAAAAGTGTGAGGCGGTTATACGCCTCGGGCCTGAGGAAGAGGTGGATGCCTATGCATTAAAGGAGATGAGGAAGAGGGTAAAAGCGCATATGCAGAGGGATTACCGCTACCTATCAGATGTTCTTTTTGTAATAAATGGGAAGAGGTATGAATCGCTTTTAGATGCCCTTTTGGAGATTGACGCTGTTAAAAGCATAGATGTAAGCTTCATAAAGCCGGATATAAACGAGAACTGGGATTTTAACAGGCCGACTAAGATAATAAAGGCCATAGAGGGGGGATTCGGAGGGGTTGCTTTCTTCAACTACGACCCTAAGGCCATAGATAAATGGGCAAAAGCGGGAGAGCTGATAGAAAAGAAGGCGATGATAAGGGTCTTTCCGGTGGATGTCTATGTTCCAAGGTCAATAGCCACCATGTCAAAGTATGTTCAGGAGGATCCGCCTAGGCCCATAGTACCAGACCTATGGACAATGGAGTACGCTTGGAAAAAGATGAAGGGGCTCGGAGCGCTCCCCATGGTGGTGAGGATCTGCGTTTACACCAAGGAGGATAGGTTTTCATACGACATTGACATAATAAAAGGAAAACTTATCAGGGATTTCAGGGCTGAGAGGATGCCTGTGACCAGAAAAAAGAGCAGAACCCCGGAGGAGTACTTCTACTTTGACAGAATTTACGCTTCAGAGGACATGCCCTCGCTTACTAGGAACATATTTGAGGCGATATTTGAATCTGAAGGCATGACTGCCAGCGACATATCTCACTTTTTCAGGATAACTCCGGATATGGCTAAGAACAACATAAGAGCGCTCCTAAGCAGAGGACTCCTTGAATCGGAGGGACAGCCGCCGAATGAGACATACAAGGTAAGCATTGAGGTTTTGAAGAGGAAAATGAAATAGCCATCTTTTTATATCGCAGACTATTCTTCAACTGTGCTTTCCAACTCAAACATATCAAAGGTATTCCGCGGGGATTTCCTGAAATTCTGGATAGGGCAGCTCATTTCCAACTTCGGTGATAACTTCTTTTACATGGGCCTCATGGCAATAATCCTCTATCGCATGCATCTAAACGCAGGATATCTCGGTCTCCTGATGGTGATGATGGCCATTCCCACCCTGATTTTCGGACCTATAGCAGGGAGCTATGTGGACAGATGGAACAGAAAGCACACCATGATAGTGGCAGATATTCTCAGGGGCTTCATAGTCCTCTCACTGCTTTTCTACTCAGAGCTGTGGTACATCTACGCATCCATATTCATGCTGGCCACTGTTTCCAGATTCTTTTACCCTGCTGAAGGCGCTATAATCCCAGATATAGTGGAAAAGGATGTGCTCATGTCAGCAAATTCATTTTCACAGACCACCTACATACTCTCCTCAATACTTGGGCCGGGAATAGGGGCTGCCATGGTTGGAATTCTGGGGATAAATTCGGTTTTCATCTTTGATGGCCTCTCATTTTTCATCTCCGCTCTCTCCATCTCGCTCATAAGATATAGCGGAGAGATAAAGGAGAAAGGGGAGAAAGGGAGCATATGGGCTGAGACCGTAGAAGGTATGAGATACGCTAAAAACAACAGGGTGATAAGGGTCCTCATGATATTCATATTCGTTCTTCTTCTATTTTTCGGAGGAATGAACTCACTTTACATGGTCTTTGTGAGGGATGTTCTTCACATGGACCTTTTCTACCTCGGTCTGATGGAAAGCCTAAACGGGACTGGATCCCTAATAGCCTCAATATTCGTAGGTGTTTTGGGAGGAGCCCTCTCAAAGAAAAACATGGTTTTAGGAGCATCCCTCACAATAGGGGCATCCATGGTAATCCTCACCCTGTTCCCCAATATCTTCATCGCGTTTGAGACCATGGCCTTCTTCGGTGTAAGCATGGTGCTTTTCAACACACCTATAACCACACTCATGCAGGAAGCCGCTCCGGACAGCATAAGGGGAAGGGTATTCGGAAGCTTTGGAGCCATAATGCAGGTTGCCATGCTCAGTTCCATGGCTGTTGAAACCTCAGCCGCAGATATCTTTGGCGTGAAAAATGTGCTTTTTGCCATAGGAATCGGGGTGATGCTGTTCACCATCGCCTTCTTCTCGGTTAAAAATTACAGGGAGGTCTTTGAAATAGGGAATGAGAGTTAGAGCAGGGCCATAATCACTATTCCCATGATTATTAGAAACATTCCACCTATCTTAGTGGCGCTCAACCCTTCACCCAAAAAGAGATATGCCAAGAATGCCACTATTAGGGCGTTTGAACTGGCTATTGCCACGCTGGGTCCAGCCTCTCCAAGAGTCACGGCTTTCTTTATGAAATACATGCCGAGAGCAAGGGTTATACCTGCGATTATTGGAAGAGTTATCAGGAACCTGCTTTCATTCCACTCCTTCTGGAATCTTCCTGTGTAAATCCCATAAATTAGGAATATGAGGCCCACAGCACCTGCCGAAAGCCATATGAGATTCGCTGCGAACACGCTGTCCATTCCACCCTCTCCGGCAACTTTCAGTAGAAAGTTTGTTATGCCGAAGAGCACCATGGTCAATACTGCATATATCCACCATTGCATGAGCGGCCACTGGAACAGGTATAAAATAATTTCTGTCTAATCTGTCCGAGAAAAGTATATATATAGACTGAAGTGTAAGCTCATGATGCAACAGAAGCAATGCAGAGGAGGAATCTTTTTCTCCAGAATCTCCTATGTGAAGGAAAAATATGGAATGAATGGACTGCAAAAATTATTATCAGAAATGAAAAAAATGGGTTACAATGGCCCTCTGGATGAGAAAGAGATAAAGATAATGAAAGCCTATCCTATGGACTACAATATAATTTTTTTAAAAGCTTATAAAAATGTTTTTGGGGAAAAAAGCTTCAAAAATATGTCCCGAGAGGCTGCAAAAAGAAAGGGCATTGTCGGAACATTTCTTAAATGGGCTGGAAGCCCTGAAATGATAATAGGCAGGGCGGGTGATTACTGGAGCAAATTCTATCTTTTCGGAAAACTGGAAGGAGAAATGGTCGGTGAGAAAAAAGCGGTTGTAAAAGGATACGATGTATCGCCTGACCCTATTTTCTGTGAGCATCTCACAGAGTATTATAAAGGAGTTTTTGAAAATATAAATATTAAAGATTTAAATGTAGAGCATGTGAAATGCATCCATGAGGGGGATGATCACTGCGAATGGGTTCTCACATGGGGTGATATGAAAAATGATAGAAACCTCAAATACACAAAGACCATAAAGTGGGATGTGAGCCTTGAAAGTGGAGTGGACGAGATTGACAGGCAACACATGTATTTTGTTGATATATTGAACGAGATAAACCGCTCAGTTTTGAAGAACTACAGATACTCTGCACTTAGAGCCATTAAATTCATGGACCACTACGCTCACTGGCACTTCTCCTCAGAGGAGAAATACATGAAAAAATACGGTTATCCAGACTATGAAACACATGTCAAAGAGCATGAAAAATTTTATAAATACACAAAAGATATGATGAGAAAGATAGAGGATTATGGCATAAACTCCGATATAGCATATTCTATACAGAAATACCTCATAGACTGGCTCATAAACCACATAAAATATACGGACAGGAAGTTTGCTGAATTTCTAAGGTCAAAGAATCTTAGAATGGAAGAGGAAGAGATTCCGAGAGAGATAGCTGAAAAGCTGGAAAACTAATCCCAGAACCTCCTTGTCTTCGCATAGTTTATCTCAGCTGCGAGTATGTCCTGCAAAAGCTCCCACTCATCCCTGTGATATCTGGAAAGTATGCGGTTTGCTGTATCTGGACCGATACCCCTCCCTGCTAGAACCATGGCACCCCTGTGACCGTGGTACATGATTATCTCAGCGCTCTTCACCATCCACCTCATCCTCTTAAGCTCCTCCGGTTTAAGCTCCCTTTTTTCCATTAAGTCCTGAAACTCCTTCTGATATGGGCGTATCATGGCAACCATTCTGGCTCCGCATCTG
>JALSOU010000051.1 GCA_026986305.1 Thermoplasmata archaeon
TAAAGGAAGTAGAGCCAGTAATGGGATAATATACTTATGACTGCCCCCGTACAGCATCCAAGCTAATATCAGGGCGAAGAAAGTTTCGGTGATTGCTTCTATCGCTACCTCCGCACCCCACATTTTATCACCTCCCAATAATAAGTTTCTCTTTTCTCATATATACGCTTTTTGTCGAAATGCAACAAAACTTTTAGAGATGTAGCATAACCTTTATTAACATCCCTCAATTGCGACACAGTTCGGCAACGTCGAATGAGTCAGATAAAGGAGGACTTATATGAAGAAGATGAGGAAAACAAATCCAAACCTCGTGGAGCTTATCCATGAGCTCAAAAAGAAGGCTCATGAAAACGATGCTCCAATCTGGCGAGACGTTGCTCGCAGGCTGGAAGCCCCTTCAAGAAACTGGGCTGAAGTCAATGTGAGCAAGGTAGCCAGATACGCAGGAGAAAATGAGACGATAGTGATAGCTGGAAAACTGCTAGGTGCCGGAGACATAGATAAAAAGGTCACTGTTGCAGCATACAGAGCATCTCAGAGCGCTAAAAAGAAGATTGAGAGCGCTGGTGGAAGAGTGATATCCATAATGGAGCTTGTGGAATCAAATCCCAAAGGCTCCAATGTGAGGATAATGGGGTGATCTCATGGTGATATACATAGATGGAACAGATGTGATACTAGGAAGGCTTTCCAGCATAGTCGCAAAGAAGCTCCTTGAAGGTGAAGAAGTCGTGATATTAAACGCTGAGAATGTTGCAATAGTTGGAAAGAGAGACAGGATTTTCGCAGAGTTCAAGGAGAAAAGGGAGATTGGCAGCTCCAGAAAAGGACCCTTCTATCCGAGAATGCCGGACAGGATTGTGAAAAGAACAGTTAGGGGCATGCTCCCAAGAGATAGGCCGAAAGGAAGGATGGCATTGAAAAGGCTGAAGGTTTACATAGGAACGCCTGCAGAGTTCAAAGGAGTGAAAACAGAAGAGATAGGTGAGAAGGCGAAGGTGAAAGGAATAAAGGGCACCACATACATAACCGTAGGTGATGTTGCCAGATATCTGGGGGCAAAGTTCTAAGGGGGTTTTAGATGAAAAAGACAGATGTTATTGTAACAAGCGGAAAAAGGAAGAGCGCCATAGCCAGGGCATACATAAAGAAAGGCGATGGAAGGGTCAGGATAAACGGCGTTCCTTTGGAGATATATGGTCACGAGATGTCAAGGTTGAAGATCATGGAGCCCCTGCTTCTGGCTGGAGATAAGGCATCTTCCGTGGATGTTGATGTTAAAGTAAGGGGCGGCGGTTTCATGGGACAAGCGAGCGCTGCAAGAACTGCGATAGCAAGGGCTATTGTTGCATACTTTAAAGACAGAGAGCTGGAAGCCATACTCAGGCAATACGACAGAAACATGCTGGTAAACGATCCTAGAAGGAAGCTTCCAAAGAAACCTCTGGGCCGCGGTGCCAGAAAGAAGAGGCAGAAATCATACAGGTGATTTGATGATAGTTCCTGTAAGGTGCTTCACCTGTGGAAAGGTAATCGGGTCTGCATACGAGCCTTTCAAAACCAGAGTAGCCAATGGAGAAGACCCTGCAAAGGTGCTGGACGATCTGGGTATAACAAGATATTGCTGCAGAAGGATGATATTAACACATGTGGACCTGATAGAGGAAATAAAACCCTTTTCCTGAATTTTCTTTCTCATGGGCCCGTGGGGTAGCTTGGCATCCTACCAGCTTGGGGTGCTGGCGACTCCGGTTCAAATCCGGGCGGGCCCACCATTAATTTTAAAAAATAAGAAATAGTTATTTAATCATTTAATTCTATTTCATACACACAGCGTTCATCTCCATGAAATATACATTTTGTGTGCTTTACTGTGGCGTTTTTTCCAGATACCTTTATGATACCTTCTATTCCACCGAGATTCAACCAGCACACTTCCTCCCCCCTATCGTCGCACATCTGATCTAATGTTATTAATATTTTATTTTCATTTTTAGTTGATCTGCCCTTAAAAACACCTTCAAAGCTTTCTTTTTCCCATGCCTTTAAAAGGTCTGAAATTGTTTTTTCCAGCGGGCGTTTTCTGACTATGTAATTAACGAAAAATTTCCCCTCCATTGTCGCTTCCACTACAGAGCGACCTGCATTTCTAAAAGCAATCTCCTCTTTTCCCGGATTCTTTTTCAAAAGTTCGTGATGAACTGCTCTCATCCACGAATATGGATAATATTTTCCATCCTTTATTTCATCTATTTTAAATGGCAATTTTAGGCTTTCGACATAAGTTTTTCCCCATTTTTTCTGCATATAGAAGAGGAGTCCTTTTATTAAGCTTCCTTTTATTTTGCAATCGTCTGGCAGATAACTCACAATATCACCTGCTCCCCCATCTTGTCCAGATATATATCCTTTTCTCTAAATTTCTATAAAGAAATTGAATATTAGATAGATAATATATACTAATAACATTAAAATTATTATATGCCAAAAGACTGAAATAAAATATTTTTTAGATATATCTTTATTAAATTTTTCAATTTTCAGACCCTTCTTCATATCAAAATATGTAACTATTGAAAATATAAATAAAAACCCCATGTTTATAGGAACAATGCCTAAAAATATGAGGATGAGCAACACCAAATAGGGCATCCAAAACAAATATCTACATAGTAAAACCACACCATCTTTGAAACCTAATAAAGTAAAAATTGTTGAGTTTCCAGCTTTGAGATCCCCGATAGGGTCTGTTATATCCTTCGCAGCTATAGGAAAAAGAACTGCAGCAGTTGCTACGGTAGCTATGCCAAAAGGTATATCATATATTCCTTTTATATCTATAAACCATGCTGATATAAATGGAAGAAAAACGGAGCCGTATGCCAACATCGCCTGATTTATCATAAATCTTTTTTTAAAGCGAAGTGGCGGAGCAGAGTAGTTATAAGATATGAATATATAGATAAATATTAAAAAAGAAAAGTATATACTTTTAAAGACAAAACTCAACAGAAAAGACAAAACATATAGAAAAAACGCCGCGTTTCTAACATTTTTTTCTTTAAGTGTTTTTATTCTTTTTTTTCTATATGGTTTATTTATGCTATCCTCCGTCTGATCATAATACATGTTGATAAGATTGGTAGCCCCCGTTAAGAGAGGACCGTATATCAAAATTCCAAGGATTAAAAGAGGAAAATGATAAAAGCCGCAACAGACTAGATACCCGAAAAGAAATGATAGAAGCGCGTAAAGCCATGTTCTTG
This sequence comes from Thermoplasmata archaeon, assembly GCA_026986305.1. Lineage (GTDB taxonomy): Archaea > Thermoplasmatota > Thermoplasmata > WALJ01 > WALJ01 > WALJ01. The sequence goes on from JALSOU010000051.1 coordinate 3,270, forward strand.
GAACACTTAACTCAATATACATATTTAAAATTTCCTTTTTTGAGTATTTATCTTGTGGCATGCTATCCAGTATAGATTAATTGTTTTTAAACTTTTTTAAACTGATACTATCCAGTATAGATTAATTGTTTTTAAACTTTTTTAAACTGATATATGTAGATAACCCTAATCCTTAAATATAGGATAAAAAAGGAGCCCGCATGCAACGAATAGGAATAGGCGAAGACCTAAATGAACTCATTCATGGTAAAAAAATACTAGAACTAAGCGGCTTGGAAAAAAGAGTTGTAATAATATCATATTTGTCAGAAAGACCATGCTCAACCTCATATATGATTGCCACAAACCTCAGCATATCTGAAAGAGGGGTTCTATGGCACCTGAGGTCCATGGAAAAGAAAGATATAATAGGTGAAAAGGAGCTGGAAGGAAAAAACAGGTTTTTTATAATGGACCACATAAGAGGAGAGGATTGCCATGTTTTTTCCATATTATCTGAAAAAAAGATAGGAAAGATTTTTTCAACTGCATATGAAAGGCCGGGAATTACAAAAACGGAACTGGCCGAGATATTCGAGGTTTCCAGACAGAGGATGTGGAAACTCACAAAGAGACTGATAGAATCTGGCCTTTTAAAAGAGGTCAAAGATGGCAGGTACAATCGATATTATCTCTCAAAAAAATCAGAGGAATTGGCTATGGTATATGCTGAAAGAACGAATTCCACCTCTTCAATCATAGAACATGCCATCAAGAAAATAGGATTGAATTATGAGATTATAGCCCATAGAAACGGTATTTTGCATCTAAAAATAGGGGATAAAGAGATGACTTTCAGCACAGATCCTTTCAGGAGCGCTCTGGAGGGATGATTTGAGGATGTTATATCTCGGATTAGTGGCTGTTTTTTCGGGCTTCATCCTTCTT
>JALSOU010000052.1 GCA_026986305.1 Thermoplasmata archaeon
CATAATGTATGCTGCTAAGAAGCTAGGAGAAGAGATGAAAAAGGACTGAGCAATCCATTTAACCTATTTTTATTTGGTTTTATTTTCGTCTATCCTCAAGGGAATGTAAATAAACAGGAGAAGTGCTGCTATTATCGCAAGAGCGTATCCCACACCATAGATATCTGCAAGATATCCTACAAATGGAGCTACGAGTGCCATTATTATGGTTCTGAGCTGGGATTCCACGCTGAGGCCCGAGGCCATGGTTCTGTGGGATATCCTGTCGCTGATGTACCCAACAGTCATGGGCCTTCTGAGGTTCTGGACAATGTAAAGACCGATGAAAGCTGATATGGATATGAAATACATGCCAAGATGGGTGAAAATCCCTGAAATAAGGAGCAGGAGAGCGCCTGCTATGAATGTGAGGTTTATTCCCTTTTTCAACTCAACTCTTTCTGTGAATTTGCCCGCGCTCCGCGAAGCCATGCTGGTAAGCAGATAAAGGAAGAAATAAACGATACCCACTATCAGGGCAGTCCTCTGATAACCGCTTAAGTAAAGAAACACAGGGATTCCAAGGGCCTGTGCTTTTAGTATGGGCTGAAGATAGTCCTTGCTTCCCTTGAAAAAGCCATCGAATACAGCGGAGTTTCCTATGGCTCTGAGGGCCTCTCTGTTTCTGAACATATCCATGAAATCCTTCCATGTGCTCCTGAATCTGATTTTCATTCTGTCCATGGTGCTAGCGCCCTTTGTTTCCACAGCTCCGTCCAGATACTTGGGATATGAGAGCATGAGTAGGAGCGCCATGACATACGGAATCATGGAAAGGAGAAAAACAGGCCTGTAAGTTCCGGAATAAAACACGATTGCCACGGCTATTAGAGAGGATACTGCGGAGCCGAACTGGGATGCAGATCTCGTATGGCCGTAATACTCCACCTTCATATGCTCAATTCCCTTTATTCTCAGATATTCCAGTATCATAGCTTTGTGAGTTCCTGACCTGAAAGCCTCCCCTGATGCGTAGAGAACCATGGCGAGAGCATATACCCAGAAAGATGGAAAGAGATAAAACAGTGCAAAGGCTATGAGATATGAGGAGAAAGCTGAAACCATGGCCTTTCTTCTTCCAAGGGAGTCAGCTATGAAACCTGTGGGAATCTCAAGTATGTTCGTGGATATCTCCCTTATTGAGAAAAGCAGACCTATATCGAGAAAGGACATGCCCATCTCCCTGAAAAACAGGATTATGAACGGGTCAAAGAACCTCTGGTTCTTCAGGAAACCGTAAAGGCGGAACTTCAGGTACATCCTGTCCTTTGGTATGGGCATGGCTGAACAATCGCAGAAGGTTTAAAAAGCTTTGATTGCACAGAAAGATAACCCAAACATTAAATACCTGCGAAATTCTTACTTATGGAATAATCAGAGGTGATATCATGAAGAAGTACGTTTATCTATTCAAGGAAGGAGATGGAAAAAACAAGGCGCTCCTCGGAGGAAAAGGAGCGGGACTATGTGAGATGACCAGAATCGGGCTTCCTGTACCACCCGGATTTGTTATAAGCACAGAAGCGTGCGTTTATTACTACAAAAACGGTAGGTTTCCCGAGGGTCTGGAAGAGCAGGTAAGAGAAGGGCTCAGAGCCATAGAGAATGAGACTGGAAAGAGGTTCGGAGACAGTGAGAACCCTCTCTTGGTCTCTGTTAGGTCAGGTGCTAGGGTGTCTATGCCCGGCATGATGGACACCATACTCAACCTAGGACTCAACGATGAAACTGTAAAGGGCCTTATGAAGCAGACAGGAGACGAGAGGTTTGCCTACGACAGCTACAGAAGGTTCGTTCAGATGTATGGAAATGTAGTTTTAGGAATAGATCACGATAAATTTGAAGAGATAATCGATGAAGTGAAAAAAAAGAAGGGGGTTAAGCTGGATATAGAGCTGGGTGCGGAGGATTGGAAGTACATAAAGGACAGGTACAAGGAACTCATAAAAGAAGAAACTGGAAAGGATTTCCCAGAAGACCCTGAGGAGCAGCTCTGGGGGGCTATATCCGCTGTTTTCAGGTCGTGGAACAACCAGAGAGCCATAGAGTACAGGAGGATAAACAACATTCCTGACGACTGGGGAACCGCTGTGAATGTTCAGACCATGGTATTCGGAAACATGGGAGATGACTCTGGAACAGGCGTGGCATTTACGAGGAACCCTGCTACAGGTGAGAACATCTTTTACGGTGAGTATCTGATAAATGCGCAGGGAGAGGATGTTGTCGCAGGAATTAGAACTCCACTGCCCCTGAGCAAGGCGCAGAAAACAAGGGAGGATGAGATTTCTCTGGAAGAGGCTATGCCTGAGATTTACAGGCAGCTCCTTGAAATAAGGGAGAAACTGGAAAGGCATTTCAAAGACATGCAGGACCTTGAATTCACAATAGAAAAAGGTAAGCTCTACATCCTTCAGACCAGAACAGGGAAAAGGACTGCCAGAGCTGCTGTGAAAATAGCTGTTGATCTGGTGAAAGAAGGGCTGATAGATGAGGAAGAGGCGATAATGAGGGTTAGTCCTGAGCACATAGACCAGCTACTTCATCCGATGATAGACCCCAAGGCTGATGTTAAGCCCATTGCCAAAGGTCTGCCAGCATCACCCGGAGCAGCCACAGGAAAAGTGGTATTCTTTGCAGAAGATGCTGTTGAAGCGAAGAAGAACGGCGAGAAGGTCATACTGGTGAGGCATGAGACATCTCCTGAGGATGTTGCAGGAATGCACTCTGCAGAAGGCATATTGACTGCCAGAGGCGGCATGACATCCCACGCTGCCGTGGTTGCCAGAGGAATGGGAAAGGCGTGTGTTGTGGGCTGTGAGGCCCTTACGGTGGATTATGAGAAAAGAGAGGTCAGGGTTGGAGACATCATAATAAAAGAAGGGGATGTTATAACCATAGACGGAAGCACTGGAAATGTCATGCTCGGCGATGTTCCTAAGATAGAGGCATCCATAACAGGTGAGTTTGAGGAGCTCATGAACTGGGTTGATGACATAAGGAGGCTCGGAGTAAGAGCCAATGCGGACACACCCCATGATGCGGAGATAGCCAGAAAATTCGGAGCAGAGGGAATAGGTCTGGCAAGGACGGAGCACATGTTCTTCAAGGAGGACAGGATTCCCGCTGTGAGGGAGATGATTCTCGCAGATACTGAGGAAGAGAGGAGAAAGGCTCTTGAGAAGATTCTGCCAATGCAGCGCTCCGATTTTGAGGGGCTTTTCAGGGCTATGGACGGATATCCTGTGATAATAAGGCTTCTGGATCCGCCGCTCCATGAGTTCCTTCCAAAGGAGGAGAGCGCTCAGGAAGCCCTAGCAAAGGAAATGGGCATATCTGTTGAGAAGATAAGGGAAAGGGTTGAGCAGCTATCGGAGCTGAATCCAATGCTGGGTTTCAGAGGCTGCAGACTTGGGATAATATACCCTGAGATAACTGAGATGCAGACCAGAGCCATATTTGAAGCTGCTTGCAATGTTTACAAAGAGGGAGTAAAAGTGATTCCCGAGGTGATGGTGCCGCTGGTGGGCAATGTCAGCGAGATAAGGGAGCAGAAGAGGATAATAAAGAGGGTTGCAGAGAAGGTTATGAAGGAGAAAGGCGTTGAGATAAAGTACATGGTAGGCACGATGATAGAGCTTCCCAGGGCTGCGATCACAGCTGATGAAATAGCAGAAGAGGCTGAGTTCTTCTCCTTCGGAACCAATGATCTCACACAGACCACCTTCGGATTTTCAAGGGATGATGTTGGGAAGTTCCTGCAGTCCTATCTGGAAAAGGGCATACTGAAAAACGATCCGTTCAGGGTGCTTGACCGCAAAGGGGTTGGCCAGCTCATAAAGATAGGCATGGAGAAGGGAAAGAAAACCAGACCTGAGCTTGAAGTGGGCATATGCGGAGAGCACGGCGGAGAACCCTCATCTGTGGAGTTCTGCCACATGATAGGCATGGACTATGTTTCCTGCTCTCCATTCAGGGTGCCGATAGCAAGGCTTGCAGCTGCTCAGGCGGTTGTAAAGGAAAAGAGAGGAGAGCTGAGTTAAATCCCCAGAATCTCCCTTACCTTTTTCTCGTTTTTTCTGACCTTTTCCTCAACATCCTCATAAAGGCTGTTTCCGTGGGCATCTATTCCAACCACAAGCGG
>JALSOU010000053.1 GCA_026986305.1 Thermoplasmata archaeon
AGCGTTACATTCCTGAATGTCAGGGTTGCATTGTTCAGTACCGTGAGATTCCCGCTCAAAATAATCGTTTCATTGCTTCTGATGGTATCTGTTGTTACATTCCAGTCTCCGTTGATATAAACTGTTGGCTGGGGTCGGATTAAAGACCTCGCACTCTCATGTGAAATATTCTCAGAGAATGAATACATGGGAATGACTAGGGAAATGGAAAGCATGAGAGCTAGGACGATCCATGCGATAAGGAGTTTCTTCATCGCAGAGTTATTCTCCTATTCGCTTATAATCCTTTTGCACTCCGTGGCATAAATGGGTGATTAAAGAGACTCTATTATCTCCACATGGTCAGGATATGCCTTTATCCTGCAGAGCGCCTTTATTGGCACTCCCACCACTGACTCTATCGCATCTCTGTTTTCGCTCTTATCCACAGCTATCAGGACCTCTCTAAGATGCGCTCCTGTTTCCCTCAGTGCCTGAACAACTGCAACGAGGGTTCCTCCTGTGCTTAGAACATCATCGACGAAAATCACATGAGAGTCAGGCTCCACTCCGTTTATGAATAATTTGGACTTTGAATAGCCTGTCACCTGCTCAACAGAAATCTCCCCTTCAAGGCCATAGGAGCGCTTCCTTATTATAGTGAATGGAATCCCTGTTTTCACGGATAAAAGCGATGCTATCGGTATGCCCATTGCCTCAGCAGTCACTATCCTGTCTATGCCCTCAAAATCGCCTATCTTCAGCATCCTCTCCACGACTTCCTCCAGAAGCTCGGGCTCTATGTACGGGATTCCGTCTGTTATAGGGTGTATCACATAGTTGTACTCGCCCTTTCTCACTATGGGAGCATTTTTCAGGCTCTCTTCCAGCTTCATTCTTTCACCACCTTTTCATCAACTCCTGCGAATTTGAGAATCTCAAGCAGAGCATTGTGATAATCATCACCTTCGTCTTTAAGCAGGCGCTCCGCAATCCCCTTCAGTGATTTTCCCAGATCCCTCTCAACCTTATTGTACTGCCATTCCTTTCCCTTTTCCATGCCCATTGCAGATAGAAAGGCATAGGATATGGCCTTTATGTGCTCATCCTTAGGTTTCCATGAATCTATCGCCTTTGCAGCCTCAGATTTTCCTCCAAGACGATATGATCTGGCCACGGTGTCGCAGAACTCCGCTGTTTTCGGGAGCTTTCTGTACTTAGGAAGGCTATCCAGCCTTTTCTCAGCCTCCATTAAGGCCATGGCATCATCTATAATCTCCACAGGAGTGCGCTTTGATTTCATGTACTCTTCCCAGACCACCTCAGCCCTCTCGCCGCTTCCAAAAATCTCTTTCAAGGCATCTTTTCCCCATTTCTCCCACCCGTAATCCAGAAGCTTGTTCACAGATTCGCTATCTATTATAACAGGTCCATCTCTGTGCCTGAGAAAGCTCTCCACAACAGCCCTGTATTTTCCGGGATTTAAGGCGCTTAGAAATGCTTTCTCATCCTCTCCGTAGCACTTTCTTCCGATTATCAGGTATCTGCCATCACCTGAGTACGAGCCAGATTCCATCGCAAGTTCCATAAGCTTTCTGTCAGACAGCCTGCCGTGCGCATACCTCTCTATGAGCTTTTTAACCCCTTTCTTCTCAATCTTCGGGCAATTCTCCTTATCTGAGACTGCTTCAAGGTCAATTGAGACATCTATTTCAAAATCCTTCATAGGGTTCTTTGAGCCGATGCCCTCGGTTAGGAGCGCAAAGGTATTGACATCCTCAGAAAGGCACAGCTCACATACCATAAATTCCAACCCTGCGGAAATCCACTTTATTCTCAGATGTGGAGCGCTCTTCCCCTCATAAAGATGGTGACATACCTTCCTATTTCCATCGCTTTTAAGCCTGTAAGGTATCCTTCTCAGTGCCTCACTTATGTAATCCTCAGGTGGCTCTGGGCTTTTTCCAGTGCAATAGAGCTTCTCCTTTGTGGCATAGAAATATAGGCCTTTTTTCATTGCCATCGGCATGTATGCTAGGAGCAATAATCGGCGGTCATCGTAGTGCTGCACACCGATGAGCACCTCCTTCGGAACCTTTCCTCTAACAGCATATATGGCCTCTCCGAAAGGCGTGGGCGCTGCGGCTGTGTACGGGACCTTTCCAGCGTTTGCTATCATAAGCATTCCAGCATATGCCCTAGCGATAAGCTCTCCTTTGGATGCCAGCTTTTCAAGCCTCTTCTGGTCATCTGCGAACTTCTGCACCGTTGAGAGGGAGCGCTCCAATTTCCTGAAAATTCTCCTGTCGCATGACCCTATACATTCAGGTATGAGGGGGGAAAAGTCATGGCGAAGCTTTTTGGCCCTCTCCACCATCGCCCTTTCCTGCGATTTCGGCGGCGCTCTCGCCCTTAATCCGCCTCTTCTCTTCTTTGCCACAGAGAGGGAAATGGGTTCAGGTTAAAAACACTTTGCAGAGACCCTGTACTGCGCCCTCATAACCTCCGATATGCCGTAGATTAGGTCGCTTTCCGTGGAGCTTTTTGGCCTCTTTATGTCTATATGGTCTATAACAACCGTTGTGTTGTTAGCCCCCACAGGCACAGCGGAAAGGTCCGAGTTGTTTTTATCAAGATTTGCAGTCTGCATATCGCCTATCTTCCTTATCACCTGCTCTCCCTTTATCACCTTTCCGAAGACATAATCGTTCTCATCAATATGAAAGGCTCTTCCGCTGAAATCCCCGTCGCAGATGTACCACAGAGACCCTATAACACCGTATGTGTTGGAAGGCAGATGCCATGACACAGAGAGATCTGTGTGTTTAAGCCCGGCAAGGGTATCTGTCCTTTTGTTCCACTTAAGCTGGAACTTCGGCTTTGCCTCTGTGAGGTTTTCATAGTATTTTCCCGTGATTATCATCTTCCCGTCGTAGGGCTTCTCTACACCGTTCACATCCTTTGTGGTTTTCAGAAGCCCGTGGAATATCATATCATCATAGAACCCGCTCATAACATACTTTATGAAGTGATCTGTAAGGGGCTTGACCTTGTCCTCATACAGAAGTATGCTGAAATTCCCGTAATTCGTGTGCACAACCGCCACAGGGTTCTGAACTATTGTTTCCACCTTTGGCTGAGGATAGAAGGTGTAAACAGCAGCCGCGGAAACCAGAACCGCAACAATACCGATGGCTATCAGAGCCGTAGTTCTATTCATGTTTTCCGCATTCTCCAATCCTATTAATCGTTTTTGCACAGAGGGAGCATTATTTATTATTCACCTATTTCCCCTGTGAAATCCTCTGTGAGTTCCTTTGACATAGCGGCCCTGATTCCAGAATTGAGAGAGGCGCTCCTCGGTGCGTATCTGGACAAGGTTTATCAGCCTGAGAGAGATGAGCTTCTCTTCGTTTTCAACACAAAATCAGGTAAAAAGGACCTGCTCCTGAAATCTGGAAGGTACTTATTCATGGGAAGAAAGGGTGAGAACCCTCAGGAGCCCAGCAGTTTGGTGATGTTTCTCAGAAAGAATCTGGGAAATGCGAGGGTCACGGACATAAGACAGCACGGCTTTGACAGGATAGTTGAGATAGATCTTGAAAAAAAGGAAAAATACACCATAATAGCGGAATTTTTCAGAAACGGGAACATAAGCATAGTTAAGGACGGGATAATCCTCGCACCCTTATTCTTCCAGAGATGGTCCACCCGCGCTCTCATACCTAAGGAAGAGTACAGGTATCCTCCGGAGAGCGCAGACCCTCGGGAAATGGGAAAGGAAGAGATGAAAGCTCTGATTAAAGAGAGCAATAAGGACCTTGTTAGAACCCTTGCTACCAGACTTAATCTTGGAGGCACATACGCTGAGGAAGTCTGCCTGATATCTGGAGTGGATAAGAGGAAGAAGGCGAAGGATGTGGATGAGGATGAGATTGATAGGATAATAAAAGGGGTTGAGGAGCTTTTTGAGCGCTTAAAGAATCCTTCTCCCACGGTTTATTATGAAAACGGGCCTGTTGATGTGAGCCCCTTTCCTCTGAAGGTCTATGATGGCTATGAAAAGAGGGAATTTGAGAGTATGAGCTCCGCACTATATGAGTATTTCACAGGTATTCCTGAGAATGAGGAGAAAGGGGAAAATACAGCGGCAGAGAGGATTAAAAGGCAGATAG
>JALSOU010000054.1 GCA_026986305.1 Thermoplasmata archaeon
ATTCTTGAATTCTCTATTTGACCACGCAGATCCAAAAAACATAATCAGGGGGAATCTCTTTGATTTTTCATCATCAAAACTTTATCCAAATGGTGAAGGAATAAATGAGGAGATCGAAAAGAACATCGGCTAAAAGTAAAGGCATAAAATGGTATTGGAATACGAAAGCATTATAAAGAGAGTGTTTTTATGGTGCCTAGCCTGAGGAATGTGCCATGGAAGAAGAAGTTGCAATGGACCTTGAGAAAAAGCGAGAAAAAGCGTATAAAGAAGCGATGAAACACAAAAAGAGGCGAGATATTCTGAACGATGAGGCTAAAAAGTGGGCAAATAAAAGAGACGAACTGAATAAAAAGGCCAGGGCCCTAGCTAAAGAGGGAAACGTACACAAAGAAAAGAGAGACCAACTCAATGAAAAAGTGAAGGAAGCGAAGAAGCTCAGAGACGAATGGAACAAAAAATATAGGGAAATGGAAAGAGAGATTGCTAAGAAAAAGAAGGAAAAGATGCCGAAAGGTGGAAAAAACCTGAAAAAGCTTAAGGCACAACTAAAAGCTTTAGAATTTAAATATCAGACAACCAGCCTTACGAAGGAGAAAGAAGAAGAGCTTATTGAGCTTATGAGGAAGCTGAGCAAAGAGATTGAAGATATAGAAAAACAGCTGGAAGACAGCGAAGAAATTCGCAAAATGATGGAAGAAGCGAACAAAATAAGGGATAAAGCGGAGGAATACCACAAACTGGTTTCCAAATACGCTGATGAGGCTCAGGAAGAGCACGAAAAGATGGTTGAACTCTTTGAGAAAGCTGATAAACTCAGGGATGAAGCGGATGAAGCTCAGGAAAAATTCATAGAGGCCAAGTTGAAGGCAGATGAGGAGCATAAATTCTTCATAGAGGAGATAAACAAGGTAAAAGACTACGAAAAGATGCTCATCAGCCTTAAACACAAGAGATCTAAGAAGAAAGGCGTGGATGAAGAAAGCATGGAAAAAGCCAGAGAGATATACGAAAAGTTCAAGAAAGGAGAGAAACTTAGCACGGAGGACCTCATGCTTCTCCAGAAGTCAGGATTTTTGTAAATATTTTTTGTTAATTTTTAATCCTTTTTCCGTTTTCAAACTTTCTGAGATTGTAAAGTTATTTATACTTCCTTTAAAAAGGCCACATGGGGATTTCGGGCTAGGAGTTGAGTGCATCCCGTCCAACAAACTAGCCCCCACCCCTTTTTTCCTGAGAATTTTTGTGATGAAAAGCTTTTATCCACCCTCCAATTACGGAATATGGACTGGAAAGAGATAAAGGACATAATTGAGCGCTTCGTACAGGACAAAGTCAAAGAAACAGGGGCATCTGGGGTTGTTATCGGTCTCAGCGGTGGGCTGGATTCTGCACTTACCATGAAGATTTGCGTAGAAGCCATGGGTAAAGAGAAAGTCCATGCTCTCCTCATGCCTGAAAACCCTGAAAATGATGAAGATATGGATGATGCGCTCCGCTATGCTAAAGAACTTGGGGTCAATTACAAGATATATGGGATAGGAGAAATCGCTGAGCATATGGGGTCATTACTAGGGAAGGTCTCAAAAGAGGCCATGGGAAACATAAAGGCTAGGATCAGAATGAATATTTTATACGGATACGCCTATGATAGAAAACTCATTGTGGTGGGAACCAGCAACAAATCAGAGCTGTTAACAGGATACTTCACAAAGTTCGGGGATGGGGGGTCTGATTTCATGCCCATCGGTGACCTTTACAAAACAGATGTCGTTGAACTCGCCAGATATCTGGGTGTTCCTGAGAGATTCATAGAGAAAAAGCCGAGCGCTCGCCTGTATCCCGGGCAGACTGATGAGGATGAACTTGGCATGGATTATGCGCATCTGGATTGCATACTCAAAGGGATTGAAAAAGATATGGCTTTGGAAAATATTGAATTAGAATGCTCTGTATCTGAAAATGAGGCCAAGAGGATAATTGATATGGTTAAGAAGAGCGCACACAAAAGAAGAATGCCCTTAATTCCAAAAATCGGCCTACGAACAGTGGGCTGGGATTGGAGGGAATGATTTATACCACTCCTCACCACTCTATAACAAACTCGTGGAAGTCACCGCCCTTGTGGGTGCATACAGTTTCACGAACTGAAAGGCTATCCACCCTCAGTATCGGTTTAAGGCTCCTGAAAAATCCCCTTAAATAAACGCACATTATTGGGTCGTAATCAAAGTCTGTAAGCCTAAGAACTGCAGAATTTCCATCCAGATGCATTAGTTTCATATTTCCTACTGTGTAGTACTCTCTCCATATCTTTTCTGCGGATTTCAGTATTATTTCTGGACTGGCGAGATATTTAAGAAGGAAGCCGATTTTCATCTCGGATCTGGAGCCCTCTTCTCCCATTTTTTCTATATCTTCGTCACCCCACTGAAATATCTCCTTTATAGCTTTCAGGAATGCCACCCTCATTTCCAAGGGATACCACCTGTTTCTGTCTATCTCTGAAATGTCGTACCCAATATCTCTCATGTATCTCATAAGTTTGGATAACCCACCCTCACCAACACTGTTCTTAACATAGTCCATGTTGTCGGCCAGAACCGCACCCTTGCAGTACCCCTCTTTTTGAGACACAATAAGGACTAAGCTTCACAAAATAAATACTTTTTGGTAAAATTAACATGTGCTTGAAGTATAAGTCCAGCAAAACTTATAAATATGTTCTGGGTATGGGTACACACACCTGTTTAAGGAGGTAAAAAGAAATGAAGACGAACACAGCATCGAAGTTAGTCAGTGTGATTGTGGTTTTGGTAATGGTGATTAGTAGCATATCCATAGCCTCTATGGGTGCTACATACCCTAACAATGTAAACCAAGAGAAGGCAGCAAATCCACTCTACGGAATAACACCTGATGAGAAGATATCACCTGCTTTGAAAAACCTTCCTGCAAAGGAATGGAAGAAGGTATATGTGATAACATCCAACATAGCTGAGCTCGACCTTGCTCTTGATTCTATTCCACACAAGGAAATAACACCGATTGGCCACAGAAACCCGCATAGCGGAATAGCCGCTCCACTTATGGAAGTGCCGGGATCAGCCATAAAGGAAATAGCCTCCCTTCCCAGCGTAATAGCCATACAAGAATATGTGAAACCTACACCATATTCTCTTCCCAACAATGAAAAAACATCGTCAATACTGGACGAGGACTTCAATTCCTCTGGACTTAAAAGACTCCCTGCTATAAATCAGAAAGCGGATAGGGCTTGGCAGGAGGGGTATATGGGAGACGGAGTGAACATAGGAATCATAGATACTGGTGTGGATTTCGCTCATCCTGACCTTTATGGAAGAGAAGCGAGGGATATGAATCCAAACAGCCCATACTATGGTTGGCCAATAGCCTTTGACCCGCCATCAATGGCAGCCTATGTCTCAGATATAAAGAACAAACAGCCGATTAAAGGGCTTTGGTATGCAAATACATCATCAACAGATAAGAATGTTACACACACCATTTCCATAGACGGCGTTAACGACTTCTGGAGTGTTGAACTGGCTGCTGCAGACCCAATAAATGACGGGACAAATCTTGAGCTTCCTAGGGTAAACAACAACACGGAGCCCAATGACTTTGAACTGAGGTCTGTCTACATAACAATGGACAAAGAAAACTGGTATTTCGGAATAGAAACCTATGCTAATAGGAGCGCTGTTGACTATGGAATTTATATTGATCTTGATAATACAACAGGTTCCGGTGCCACATATGATCCTCTTGGAAAGCATATAAATGCAATACCAAAGCATCTTCCTGAGATGGCGATATATTTCTTCAGGAGCGCTGAAGGCTCCATCTCAAACATATCAATAGATGTATGGGAGAACAACAGCTGGAAGGAGGTATCTCAGTCAGATGCAGGTATGAAATATGCGTATAGCGGATACAGCCATAAAAATGTTGAAAGCGGTCTCTCAGGAGGATTCTTAGAGTTTTCTCTTCCACAATCATTTATGCACAACACAGATTCATTCTCCTTTGAGGCGTTCACTTCTGGACACAATGAATCTCACGCTTGGGATACCTGTGGATTCGATACGAATGTATCGTTCACCTCCTTGAACTGGAGCG
>JALSOU010000055.1 GCA_026986305.1 Thermoplasmata archaeon
TAATATGGCAAGAGTAAAGCTAATAACAGACCCAACAGAAATCGTCTATGCGCTCCGCTGCCTTGATACAGAGGCAAAAAGAAGGCTTTTCTCCACCCTTCTTAAGGAATGGAAGACTATGGATGAGGTGAAAGAAGAGTACGGGGATGAGGGTGTAGAGGCGCTGAAGCTTTTTGAGAAGATGCACCTACTTGAAAGCCAGTGGAGACCTGTTCCCGGAAAAACAGAGCCAACTAAGATGTACCATATACTCTACGACGCTTTCCACATAGACCTTACATCTCCCATAACAGATATGTTCGATGTCCTCACAGCCACAGTGATGCCTGAGGAAGAATTCAGGAAGATAGACGACAAAATAGTTGAGCTTGTTGGGGAAAAGGGAATATATATGGGAGATCTCATAGAAAAACTAGGTCTATCTCCAACCATGGTTAAGGCTCTGGTTAGAAGGTCTTCCAGAGTAATGTATAGGGGACAGACTGTTGAGCCGGTGAAGATAGAATGATAGCTGTTCTCAGATGGGGACACAGGATTCCAAGGGATTCTAGGATTACCACTCATGTGGCTCTCACAGCCCGTGCTTTTGGAGCGGATGCGGTATATGTGGACACAGAGGACAAAGAGCTTGAGGAGACAGTAAACTCAGTTGTGAGGAGGTTTGGAGGGCCGTTTGAGATTAAAACCGGAGTTAATTGGAGGGAAATAATTAGAGGCTGGAAGGGAACAAAGATTCACCTCACCATGTATGGAGAGCATATAGATGATGCCATTCAAAGGATCCCTCAAGGCGATATTCTAATAATCGTTGGAGCAGAGAAGGTTCCGAAGGAATTCTACGATTTAGCGGATTTCAACATCGCTATTGGAAATCAGCCGCATTCAGAGGTGGCGGCTCTGGCAGTGTTTTTGGACAGATACACTCATAGAAAAGGGCTAAGAAAGGAGTTTTCAGGCGGAGAAATAAGGATAATACCCAATCCACGGGGAAAGACGGTGGTGGAAGAGCATGTATCCAGACGAGAATGAGTGCTTGGAACTCCTGAAAAAGGCTGGCTGTGAAGAGAATGTGATAGAGCATGTGAAAATGGTGACTGAACTGGCTGTGGCAATGGCTGAGAAATGCGGAGCAGATGTGGAGCTCGTGAGGGCGGGAGCGCTCCTCCACGACATAGGTAGGGGAAAGACCCATGGAATAGACCATGCTGTTGTAGGGGCGGAGATGTTAAGAAAGTGGGGATATCCAGAAGAGCTTGTAAGAATAGTGGAAAGGCACATAGGTGCAGGCATAGATGAGAAAGAGGCTGAAAAACTCGGCCTTCCCGTTAAAAGTTACATACCTGAGACGATGGAAGAAAAGATTGTTGCTGAGGCGGATAACTATGCAGGTGAAGGCGAGGATGGGATAAGGAGCTTGGCTGAAAGATTGATTAAAAAAGGAAGCCCTGAGGCTGCTAAAAGGGTTTTAAGGCTCCATGAAGAGATGAAGCCCTGCATTCCTGAGGAGTACCTACTCTGAATCTTCCTTCTCTTCGGCATCCATGTTCTCTTCTTCACTGCCTTCTACTTCTTCTGATTCCTCACCCTGCTCCTCTTTGCCTTCAGCCTTCTCTTCACCTTCCATCTCCTCTTTCTCGGGCTCTGGCTCTGCCAATAGCTCCTCGGGAACCTCAACCTCTTTCATGTACTCTGGCGGGATTTCCTTTGTGATGAATATTGTGGGAGCTGCGTGCATTATCTTTATTCCATTTTCACTGGCCTTTTTAGCATCTATCTCAAATATTACGGGCCTCGGGCTCCTAACCTTTCCAGCCTCAACAGCAGCTTCCAGAGTTGTGCTGAGATGCACAAAAACCCTATCAGCAGGTCTTATTCCCCCCTCTTTAAGGAAGTCGGCCTCTTCCTCTGTGGCAGGATAATACAGCTTTTCAGGCACATCGTCCGTTGGAAAATCCAGATCCACATCTATCGTGTGGCCATAGGTCGCCCTTATGTAGCCGTCTTTGTACTGATATCTCCCCTTCGGATCCGTCTTTATAAGGGCAACTACATGGTAAGCCCTGAGCCATCTGAACCTTCTCTGCCTCGACCTCACAGCGTTTACAAACTGCTGTATATCCACCCACCCTCTTGGGTCCATGGTGAGGTTGAACTTCTCAGGGAAGTGTCTCAAAGCCCCAGCCAGTGTTTTTCCCAGATGCTCCTGCTCATAGTCGTTCATTATGAACTTTCCTTCCATTCCACAGACTGGGCAGACCTCTCCTCTGAAGTACCCGTGTTCCTCGCACATCCTTATCATTTTTCCTCACTCTCTTTGCTTTTTTGTGCAGAAATCAACGCAGTATATTAGGGTTTTTCTGCCTACCATATCAGCTTTACGCCCCATTTCTTTGAGTAATCTTTCAGCATGTACCTTTCAACGGCTCCCCCTACAAACTCATGAACCTCTATTTTGCTCCCCCGCTTCCTGCCTTTAACAGCCCCTTTCAGCTCTCCTTTTGAGAATATCATCACCACAGGGGAAAAGCCGAATATCTTTCTGGCAAAGGCCTCAGCATACCACCCGGCAGGGTCATCTTTTGGAATCAGGACATCAACATCGCAGCTTATCTCTTTTATTTCCTTTAAGGCATCTCTCTTTGCCCAGTAAACGCTCCTCTCACCCCTCACGAAGAATCCTTTTACTACATCCCCTTCCATATCTTTAAGAATCTCCCTTATCTCACCCATTTTGTACTCCCCTGAGGTGAGGGAGTAGAGCATCTCCGCGCTCACAAAGCCATAGGCGTTGAAGAGCATCTCTATGAGCCTTTTTCTGGCATTTTTCAGGTATTTTCTGGGGAATATTCTCAGAAACCTTCCTTTCATATCCCTCGCTATGTATGACCCTTCATAGAGCCTTTCTATCGCCTCAGCGGTGGCCTTAGGTCCAAGGGGAGAAGCTCCTGTTATGTCCGCTTTCCTCCTCTCCCTGTCTATGACTTCCAGAACTATTTCATCATCCTCTGTAAGCTCTCTGGATTTAACCGCCTGATAGAATGCGCATTTCTGAGGAGTCGTGTATGCAACCATTTTTGGGATTACCCTGCATATCACAAGCCTGTCATCCTTATATCTGGATATCGGGCGGTAGTTTCTCACCCTCAGGTAGAGGTCATAGTCGTTCTTAACCCACCCCCTTTCATCTATGAGATGGAATATGTCGTAAAACCTCTTGTTGCATATGCCCTGCCTGTAAAGCATGTATTTGAGTATCTCTAATGCTTCAAAGCTCTCAGCCTCCACATTTCCCTTTACCATCATGTCCTGTATGTTTTTATAACCGTGTTTATCAAATATTTTTTTCTCCCCCTCACCCAGAGAAGAGATTTCTTTGCCTGATGACCTTATTACGGTGATTATGTCTATACCCTCTCCTTCGTAGTACCTCCTCACCTTTTCCAGAGCGCTCAGAAATCCGTCCATGTCAGATGTTTCAAAATCTCTCACTTCAACCCTTCCGCTCATTGGCCATATCTCTGCGTATCCGTCAAGAAGCCCGTTTTTTATCACAGGAAATATCCATCTCTCGCCGTATCTGGACACTATCTCGCTCCACATTGGAGCCACATAAGGATCAAATAGAGAGAGTATTCTCACTTCATCATCTGGCCTTCCCTGAGAAAGGAGCTCGTCCATCTCATCCTTCATTATGTAGAAATCCTCGTGTTCACCCTTTATATGGATGCTCTCCACCCTTCCTTCTTCAATAAGCTCCGACAGATATCTCCTTATCTCATACTCAGGAAAACCTGTGTACCCCTTTATTCCCTGCATAGGGACAGGTCCATGCGCTCTTATGAACCTCTCAATTAGGATTCTCCTCGCCTCTTCCCTTGGAATCGGCTCAACATCAGAGACAATGAATATGTTCTTTGACTGCCAGCCCTCTCCCGGAATGTATTTTCTCACTATGTACATGCCTGAATCCAGCCTGTTCACAGATGATTTAACAGCCTCATGGTTTCCCAGTATGTCACCTAGGGTTTTCACATCCACGCCGTCCTTTCTTCTTATAACATCCAGAACCTTCCTGTCAAAATCGCTGAGCTCAACATCCCTGAAAGCTCCTATGAATATCGGAGCCTCTTTTTTTCT